>DATDKQ010000317.1:0-4201 GCA_036519915.1 Solirubrobacterales bacterium
GGTCGCGGCGCTACCGGCCATCCTGGAGACGATCGAGACCGCGGGCCTGGCGACGTCTAGCTGACGGTGTCCGTGGCCGCGGCTTCCTCGCCGCGCCATCGCATCGCTGCGGACGCCACCACCAGGGCGATCGCCAGGCCCATCGCGACGAGAGCCACGGTCCCCTTGTGGGGCACCCCGAGGTTGAAGAAGTGGCGAGTCCAGGGCACAGTCTCGAGCAGCACGTAGGCGACCAGGAGCCATCCCGCGAGCGTCGCGCCGCCGGCGGGGCGACGACCACCGGGTCCGAGGGGCAACAGGCTCAACCCGGCCAGAATCGCGATCAGGCAGGTGACCGCTACGTACGCTGCCTGCCCGGTCCCGAAGTCGTCGCTGCGGAAGGCGAGCATCGAGGGGATCAGTGTTCCGGCGGCGCACGCCAAGGAGATGATCCATGTGCTCGGCCAACCGGGTTCGCCCACTGGCTCGGCCACGGGAGCAGGCTCGGGATCCGGCTCGGGCTCGAGCCAGGCGAGGTAGCGGCGGACGCCCTCGCGGAGCGGGGTGGAGGCCCGCCAGCCGAGTTCCTCGGCGGCCCGCTGGTTCGAGACCACCGCACCGCCGAAGTCGCCGTTTCGCCCCGGCGTGTGGACGATCTCGGTGTCGCCGACCAGGTCGGAGACGACCTCCGCGAGCTCGCGGATCGTCACGGTCTCGTTGCCGGCGAGGTTGTAGATGCGGCCTTCGTCGCCCCGCTCGAGGGCGGCAACGACCCCATCGGCCAGGTCCTCCACATAGACGAAGCGCCGGGTCTGCTGACCGTCTCCGGCGATCGTCAGCGGCTCACCCTTGAGGGCCTTCGAGACGAAGATCGGGATCACCGCCGAGGGCCGCGCGCGCGGTCCGTAGGGGATGCCGAAGCGCAGGATCGTGCAGGGCACGTCGTAGAGCCCGCCGTATGAGGTGCAGTACATCTCGCCCGCGAGCTTGCTCGCCGTGTAGAGGTGGTCCGGCAGCCCGATGGGGGACTCCTCGTCGATCACGCCATCCCCCGAGGCGCCGTAGACCCAGATCGTGCTGCCGTAGATCACTCGCGTGCCGGTGGCGCGAGCAGCCTCCAGCACCGCAAGTGTGCCGCGGGAGTTGCACTCCTCGGCGCTGACCGGCTGCTCGGCGACGACGCCGACGTCCGCGTAGGCGGCGAGGTGGACCACGGCGTCGCAGCCCTCCATCGCGCTCCGGAGCCCGTCGGCGTCAAGGAGGTCGCCGACCACCGTGTCGACGGAGCCCGGATCGTGGTGGAGGGAGGGGCGGAGGTCGTAGATCCGCGGCTCGAAGCCGGCATTGGCGAGCTTGTCCACGACATGCGATCCGATGAATCCCGAGCCCCCGGTCACCAAGATCTTCACGCGGTCTCCTCGGCAGGAACCTGCTCGGGCTCAAGCGCCGGCGCGTAGTAGAGCCGCACGCACCAGTGGTTCTCGGCCACCCAGTCGGTGTTGGGCAGATCGTCGCCGGTCCCCATGATCCGGTGACAAGGATCCTCGTAGACCTTGCCGGTCGAGCGCTCGATCGGCTCGAAGACGATGTACTTGTAGAGGCCGGAGGTCATCCCGTCGGGCAGCTCCAGCCGCGCCGGGTGAAGCGGATCGAGGCGCTCCCGCGCGATCGCGTTCTTGCGGGCGACGATCTCGTCGAGGCGCTCGGTCTGCAGCACGCCGATCGCCGCGGTGAACTCGCTCATCCTCAGGTTGAGGCCCTCGACCCGGTGGTCGGGCTTGCCGTAGTTGCGGAAGGCGCGCGCGTGCTCGAGGACCTCCTCGCGGGCCGAGACGAGCATCCCGCCCTCGCCCGTCGAGATCGTCTTGGTCGCGTAGAAGGAGTAGGCGCCGGCGTCGCCCCAGGTTCCGGCCCGCCGATCGTCCCAGCGCGCTCCGTGCGCGTGCGCGCAGTCCTCGAGCAGGAAGATTTCGTGCTCGCGGCAATAGTCGGCGATCCGCTCGACCTCGAAGGCGATGTGCCCGCCGATGTGGACCAGCACCGCGGCGCGCGGCCGGCGCTCCTCGGCCTTGCGCTCGAAGTCGTCGAACGACATGCAGAGGTCGTCCCGGTTGCAGTCGACGAAGACGGGCTCGGCGCCGGAATGGACGATCGAGAGGGGCGTCGCCATGAAGGTGTTGGATGGACAGAGCACCTTCTCGCCGCGGACGCCGGCGTAGTCGAGGGCGGCGAGGGCGGCGCCGCTCCAGCCCCCGGTCGCGACCGAGCCGACCCCGTGCAACTCCGACCAGGTGGTCTCGAAGCGAGCGGTCATCTCGCCCTCGGACCAGCGCTCGGCCAGCACGATCTCATCCCAGAGCTCGTGGAGCCTGGGGAGGTCGCGACGGTCGAAGCCGATCGCAAACTGGCTGTGGTCAGCTGGGGTCAGGGAGATCCGGACGCGGCAGCGGGAACCGGGACAGCGGCGCAACTTGCGGTGGGACGATATTGACTCAAGCGGAGCTTTGGCTCCGCTAAATGCCGCAAGAAGGGCCCAATCGGGCCCGAGATTCAGGTTTTCGTCAGGTACGCGCCTCTGCGCGCAACGCCGCGAGCTCTGACTGCATCTCGTCCAGGAAGGGTGTCTCCGGGTCGGCGTGGTGGAGTTCCTCGACGTCCTCACTCCAGAGCTGCAGACGCTCCGGCAGGGTGGTGCCGAGGCGCTCGCCGATGGCCTCCCGGTCCTCGGGGGGGACCTTGCGCCAATCGCGCATGTTGACGACGCGGTCCGCCGCGTAGATGACGACCGGGTCCCCTCCGGACTCCAGGATCTGCTTGCGCAGCGCGCGCTTGCGCGCGCCGTAGCCGTCGATCTCGGGATCCTCGCTGAGGCAGTCGACGAGGCCGGCAACGTCCTGCCCGAAGCGCTCGCGGAGCTCATCGAGTTGGACGTCCGTATGCTCGACCACGTCGTGGAGGTAGGCGGCCGAGATCATGGGCCCGTCGTACCCGGCCTCCATGAGCAGATCGGCGACCGCGATCGGGTGCTGGACGAACTGCTCGTGGGTCTGCTTGCGGTGCTGTCCGAGGTGGACCCGGCGGGCGAAGCCCAGAGCGGCGGTTGGCAGCTCGGAGCTGACGGTCGGGTCAGGGGGCGTCGAAACCTCAGTCATCTGATGAAACGCTAACGACGAAGGTTCGGATTCTCAATTTGCCTACCTCAGATTTCCGCAAATTCCTACAAAACCGGTTGACAGTTCTTTCACATTGCGCGTTCGGTTGCAAGCGCAATTTTCTTCGGCAGGCCTTTTCACGGGTGCCGCCCGCCCCTAACTAGAATCGCCGCAGTGCTCCAGACGCTCCGGAACGTCGCGATCATCCTGGCCCTCGCGGCCGTCGTCGACTTCCTGCCCGGCGGCGGCGCCGCCGCCGACACGGTGATGGCGGCGCTGACGCTGATCTTCCTCGCCACGATCGCGTGGTTCGTCTACCGCCTCTATCGCGAACAGCAGCTCACTCTGGCGACGCTCTCGGACCCACAGAAGGCGGGCCTGTTCGGCGCAGTCGGTGGGATCGCGCTCCTCGTCGTGGCCTACGACGAGTTCTCCTCCTGGAGCGGGGGCGTGCTGCTCTGGATCGCCCTGCTGGCGGGTTGCGTCGGCGGGATCTTCCTGATCTGGCGCAGCGCCAACACCTACTGATCGTCTGACGGCGACGATTCGTCGCTGACTCGTTGCTTCCCTGACGCGTCGCGTCACGAGGCCGCGCCTAGCTTCGGCGCCATGGCGCCGCTGGGAACCAAGGGTTCGGGCCAGGCATCCGTGGAGTTCGTGGCGGTGCTTCCGGCGCTGGCGGTCAGCCTCGTCCTCGCCGGTCAGGCTGTGGCCGCCGGCTGGGCGCTGTGGTCAGCGGGGGTCGCAGCGCGCGCGGGGGCGCGGGCCGAGTACGTCGGCGGAGATGCGGAGGCCGCTGCCCGCCACGCTCTTCCCGCGCCCCTTCGAGTCCACGCGGTGATCCGCTCAGATGACGGCGTGCGGGTCAGGGTCCGGGTGCCCGCGCTCGTGCCGGGTGTCGAGCTGCCGTCCGTCGCCGCCTCCTCGACCCTCGATGCGCCGGCGGGGTGAGAGAGCGGCTGCCCCGGGGCAGGCCTCGGTCGAGCTGCTCGCGGCGTTGCCGGCGCTTGCCTTCGCCGCCGTCCTGGCGCTCCAGCTGCTGCTCGTGGGCTACTCCCTGACGATCGCGG
>DATDKQ010000318.1:0-7556 GCA_036519915.1 Solirubrobacterales bacterium
GCGCGTTCCGAGATCGACACGGACGCCGTCGCCGGCGAATCGATCGACGCCGACCTCATCAGGGTCGTGGGGCGCGACTGGGAGAAGGCTCGCCGCGTGCCCTCCGATCTGCGAGCCGAGCTCGCCCGCGCCAGTTCGATCGCCGAGAACGCCTGGGTGGAGGCGAAGGAGCGCTCGGACTTCCCGATGCTGCTCCCGCACCTCGAGCGGATCGTCGATCTCACTCGCACTTTCGCCGAGTGCTACGACGGCTTCCCCGGCTTCAGCCGGACCTACGACGCGCTGCTCGACGAGTACGAGCCGGAGATGACGACCGAGCAGATTCGGACGGTGCTCGCCGATCTGCGGGACGGCCTGGTGCCATTGGTCGCCGAGGCGACCCGGGACGGCACCGACTCGGAGGACGACCCGTTCCGCGGCGAGTTCCCAGTCGACGCTCAGCGCGAGCTGATCAAGCAGGTGATCTCGGAGCTTCCCTTCCCGGAGGACTCCTGGCGGCTCGATTCGACCGAGCATCCCTTCGCGCTCTCGATCGCGACGACCGACGTCCGCCTGACCACGCGGTACGACGAGCACAACCTCGCGATGGCGCTGTTCAGCGCCATGCACGAGTCGGGCCACGGCCTCTATGAGGCCGGCGTCGCTCCCGAGCTCGAGCGGACCCCGCTCGGGAATGTGCGCTCCCTCGGCCTGCACGAATCCCAGAGCCGCCTCTGGGAGAACTGGGTCGCCCGGGGCGGACCCTGGCTCGAGCGGCACCTGCCGGCGCTGCGCGAGCGCTTCCCGGACACCTTCGACGGGGTCGATCCGGTGGGCCTCGAGCGGGCCGCCAATCACGTCGAGCGCTCGCTGATCCGGATCGAGGCGGACGAGGTGACCTACAACATCCACATCCTGATTCGCTTCGAGCTCGAGCTCGAGATCTTCGAGGAGGGCCTGTCGCTGGCCGACCTCCCGGAGGCCTGGAACGCCCGCTACCGCGACTACCTCGGGATCGATGTTCCCGACGACGCGCACGGCGTGCTCCAGGACGTGCACTGGCCTGGCGGGGCCTTCGGCTACTTCCCCACCTACAGCCTCGGCAACGTCATCGCCGGCCAGCTCTGGGAGGCCGCGGGCCGCGATCTTGGCGACCTGCCGGCGCAGATCGCCGATGGGGACCTCGGCTCGCTGGGCGGCTGGCTGCGCGAGCACGTCCACCGCTACGGCCGCCGACTCTCGCCGACCGAGATCCTCGAGCGGGCCGGCTGCAGCGAGCTCTCGGTGGAGCCGCTGCTGGCGCACCTCCGCGAGCGCATGGCAGTCGCCGTTCAGGCGTAGCCGCCCGCCCAACTTGCCGCAATTTGCGGGTATGTTGGCTTGGGGAATGGCCGTGGGACGGCGTCGAAACGGCGTATACGGGGGCTGGACTCACGCGGGCAACAGCCGCGTGTACGTGCGCGTGCCGAGCGAGCTCAAGCAGCGCTCCGAATCCTCGAACGGAGCCAACGGCATCGGCCCGGTCCCCGAGCTAGAGGCCACGCCCATCGTCCTCGTGCACGGATTCACCTCGAGCCGCACGCTGAAGCCGCTGATCCGGGCGCTCGGCAGTCGCCGGCCGGTATTCGCGCCCGATCTGCCCGGCTTCGGCATGAGCGACCAGCCGATTCATCCGCTCGACGTCCCAGGTCTCGCCGATGCGCTTTGGCGCTGGCTGTTCGACAACCAACTGGCTCCCGCGATCGTGGTGGGAATCTCCTTCGGCTGCCAGGTCGCGGTGGATCTCGCGGCGCGTCACCCCGCGACCGTGGACCGGCTGGTGCTCGTCGGTCCCACCCTCGATCCAAAGGCGCGCAGCACGGGGCGCCTGGCGCTCCGCTGGGCGCGCAACGCCCCCCATTCGTCCCCCCGGCTCGCGCCGACGATCGTGCGCGACTTGATCGCCGCCGGCCCGTGGCGAAGCGTCTGGACCTTCCGGCGCGCGCTCGAGGACCGGGTCGAGGACAAGCTCTCGGAGATCGAGGCGCCGACGCTGATCGTCCGCCCGGAGCGCGACCGCCTCGTCCCCGAGGCGTGGACGGATCGGGTGGCGGAGCAGATTCCGGACGCCGAGCTCGTCGTGCTACCGAAGGCGGGGCACTCGGTCGGTCCGAAGACGGCCACTCGGCTCACCGCCCTCCTCGTGCCGTTCCTGGCCGAGAACGAGGAAGAGGCGGGATCGGAGGCCGAGACCGCGGAGCCGGCGCCCAGGTAGGGTCGGCTCCGCATGGAGATCGAGCGGCACAGGGCACCGATCCGGATTGCCCTGATCTATCTCACGGTCACGATCGGCTTCCTCGCGATCTGGATCCTGGTCGCGCCGAGGGGCTTCTACGACAACTTCCCGGGCGGCTCGACTCACTGGGTCTCCGCGCTGCCGCCGTACAACGAGCACCTCGAACGCGACTTCGGGGCGGCGTCGCTCGGTCTCGCCCTACTGGCGGGGCTGGCCGCGTACTGGATGGATCGACGAGTCATCCAGGCCACGGCGCTCGCCATGCTGGCGGCTGGTCTCCCCCACCTCGCCTACCACCTGACCACCACCGGGCACTACTCGACCGGCGACAACGTCGCCAGCCTGATCGGGCTCGCGCTCGACGTCGTCCTGCCGCTGGGTCTCCTCTACCTGGTGAGCGACGGAGCGCAGCGGGCACCGGCGCGACCGCCGAAGGCCGGGAGCCTCTAGGTATTCCCCGAGATCAGGTCCCAGGCTCGGCGAAGCTTGCGCTTCAGGGTGCCCTCGTCGCCCTCGGAGACGTCATCCGGAGTGACCTCCAGGGCAGCGGGGTTCGCGCTCGGCTCGGGAAGCTTCTCCGCCTCCTGTCGATCGAGCTTCAGGAGGACACCGTGCTCGAAGATCTCCTCGACCTGCTCGGCGTCGACGAAGCGGTGCCCGCCGGGCAGCACGCTGGTATCGAGCACGACCCCATCGAAGATGTCCTGGTCGGGAGCGGCGAGGACGTGCTCCACCTCGCCCACCTTCACGCCATCAGAGCTGTAGACCTCGGCTCCCTTGCCGAGGCTGAGATAAGAACTCGGCTCGCCCAGATCTTCCACGCTGTTGAGGCTAACGCCCTGAAAGGATCCCGCGTATGGACTTCGGCGTCTCATACTTCCCGACCGACGAGTCGATCGAGCCGGCCGCGCTTGCCCTGCTCGCCGAGGAGCGCGGCTTCGAGTCGGTCTTCGTCACCGAGCACACCCACATCCCCGCGAGCCGCGAGACGCCCTACCCCGCGGGCGGCGAGCTGCCGCGCGAGTACTCGCGGATCTACGACCCGTTCGTCGCCCTCACCACCATGGCCGCGGCGACCGAGCGCATCCGGATCGGGACCGCGATCTGCCTGCTCGTCGAGCGCGACCCGATCACGACCGCGAAGGCGGTCGCCTCGCTCGATCGCCTCTCCGGCGGCCGCATGCTGTTCGGCGTCGGGGCCGGCTGGAACCTGGAGGAGATGCGCGATCACGGCACAGACCCCGCCGAGCGCTTCAGGATCCTGCGCGAGCGGGTGGAGGCCTGCAAGGAGATCTGGGCCAACGAGGAGGCGACCTACCACGGCGAATTCGTGAACTTCGACGGGATCGTCTGCCGGCCCGCGCCGCTGCAGGAGCCGCACCCTCCCGTCCTGATCGGCGGCCACGGGCCGCGGGTCCACGAGCGGGTGATCGCCTACGGCGACGGCTGGTTCCCGAACCGGATCCCGCCGGACGACGCGATGATCGGGCGGGTCGAGGAGCTCCAGCGCCGCGGAGAGCGGGCCGGGCGCGGCCCAATTCCCGTCACCCTGCAGATCCCGCCGCGGGACGCCCCGGTACTGGAGCGCTACGAGCAGGCCGGCGTGACGCGGGCGGTTCACATGCTCCGCGCCGGCGACGCCGCAGATGCCGGCTCGGCTGAGCACAAGCTCGACGAGTGGACCGAGCGCATCCAGGCATACACCACGGCGGGCTGACGAGTATCCGCTGACGGCGTGGGTAGGATCCCGCCGCTCGATGTACCACGCGCTCCTCTTCTTCCACGTCCTGGCGGCCTTCTTCCTGGCGATGGCGGCGCTGATCTACAGCGCCTTCGTTCTCGGCTCGCCGGTCAACCGCGCGACGCGGCTCGTTGCCGAGATCCTCTGGGGCGTGGGCGGCCTGGGGACCCTGGCATTCGGGGTCTGGCTGGCGCTGAACAGGCCCCAGTACGACATTTTCGACGGCTGGATCATCGCCGCGCTCGTTCTCTGGGTCCTGGCAACGGGATCCGGGGCGAGGGCCAGCCAGGGGGTGCAGCCGGCGGGCGATGACTCGGCCGTGGCAATCGACCGGCGCACTGCGTTCGCTCATTGGATGCGGATCTTCTGGTTCACAGCCTTGCTCGTGATCATGGTCTGGAAGCCGGGGGCATGAGCGTGCTGACCACATTGGCCTCCATCACCAGGGACGACTCCTGGGACCTGCCGCTGTTCGTTCACATTCTCGGAGCGATGGTCCTGGTCGGCGGCCTGGCGCTCTCGGCCACCTCGCTGATCGTCGCTTGGCGCAGCGGATCGGCCGCGCTGACCAAGCTCGGCTTCATGTCGCTCTTCTGCGGAGCGCTCCCCGGCTACATCGTGATGCGCGCCGGCGCACAGTGGATCGCTCACAAGGAGGGGCTCGATAACGATGACGTCGACCTCACCTGGGTCAACATCGGCTTCTCGGTGTCCGATCTCGGATTCGTGTTGCTGCTCGTCTCTCTGGTGATCGGGGGAATCGCCGTCCGCAGGATCAACCGGGGCGAGGGCGGCGCCCCGAGCCTCTCCGCCCGCATCGCAGCCGGTCTGGTCTCGCTCTTCCTTGTCGCGTCCCTGGTGGCCGTCTGGGCGATGACCGTAAAGCCGACCTAGCCGGAAAGCAGCTTGCCGAGCGCTCCTCCGGCGCTGGAACTGCTCGCCTGGCCCCCGGCTGCCGCGCTGGTCACACGCCCCTCGGAGGGCTGGATCAGCACCCACCCCTTACCGCTGAAGGCCATCTGCACGCTCTCCCCCGAGCCGCGGCCGATGAACGTCTTCAGGTTGACGTCGGTCTTCACCGAGGCCTTCACATCCTCCGACCAGGTGATCGCGGCCTGCGGGTCGGCGAAGGTCTGATCGCCGTCGAGCTCGATCAGCACCGGCGGCCCGTCGGAGAGCAATGCGACGTAGCCCGATCCCGAGAGGTGGGTGTTGTAGAGGCCGCCACCCATGAAGCCCGAGACGCCCTCGACCTTCTTGATGTCCCAATCGATGTCGGCGTCGAAGGCGAGCAGATTGGCCCCGTTGACGGTGATCGCCTCGCCCGAGAGCTTCACGAGCTGGATCTCCTGTGCCAGGTCGGCAAGGAAGATCTCGCCGCTGCCGGAGATCTTCATCAGCTCGGCCCCCTCGCCGGTGACCGCCTTCTTCGCCATCCGCTTGAGGCCTCCCGAGCCGGCGTGCTCGAACTTGACGTCGCCCTGGTAGGCGACCATCGAGCCGAGCTTGGCCTGGATCGTCTCGTCCGCCACCCGGACCTTGAGCATCTTGGATCCCTGCAGCTGGAACGGCTCCGAGCCCTCGGTCTCCTTGAACTCCGCCAGCGTCTCCTCAACCGCCATCTTGACCTCCCGTCCGTGAGTGAAGGGGCAGCCTAACTACCCGCACCTTTCTGATGGCTGCTCTGATAGCTTCCTACGGTGGAGTAGCAATTGCACGTGAGAGAGAATCGGGAGGTGGGTATGGCTGAGGATGATGCGGGTGCGGAGGCCCTGGGCGGGATCGACGGAGCGGACGCTTCGCAGCTGGCGGCGATGATCGGGCAGGTCACCGACGAGCAACTGGCGGAGAGGGTGACGTGATGTTCGCCAGCCGGATGACCGGCTTCTTCCGGATCCCGACCGCGGCCGAGTAAGAGAAACCGAGCCGCTGTACCGGGCGCCCTGAGCGGCGACCGGGCGATGAGTCGCCGCTCAGCCGCCGGTCTATATGGGAAAGGAGGCAGACATGGCAAAGCTGATCTATTCCATCCAAACCTCGCTCGACGGCTACATCAACGACGATCAGGGCAAGTTCGACTGGGCGACGCCAGACGAGGAGGTGCACACCTTCTTCAACGAGCTCGAGCGGCCGGTCGGCACCCACCTCTACGGGCGGCGGATGTACGAGATGATGCGCTACTGGCAGGACCCCGAGGACATCGAGGCGCAGGCGGACTACATCCGGGACTACGCCGAGATCTGGCAGGGCGCCGACAAGGTCGTCTACTCCCGGACGCTCGACTCCGCCTCGACGCCGCGAACCCGGATCGAGTCCGAGTTCGACCTTGACGCCGTCCGCGAGATGAAGGAGGCGGCCGACGCCGACCTAAGCGTTGGCGGCCCCGTGATCGCAGCCGAGGCGCTCCGAGCGGGGCTGGTCGATCAGCTCGACCAGGTCGTCTACCCGGTGATCGTCGGCGGCGGCACGCGCTGGCTCCCGGACGGCCTTCGCCTCGATCTCGAGCTGCTCGAGGAGCGCCGCTTCGCTGGCGGCACGGTTCACCTCCGCTACCAGGCCTGAGTCAGTCGCCCTCGGCTACAAAGCATTGCCTACCCGATAAGGAGATCCGATGAGCCCCAAGAAGAACACGGCGGAGTCCGCCAGGAGCACCACCGCGAGGCGCAAGAACTCCAACGGATTCACGGACGAGGAACGAGCCGCGATGAAGGAGCGTGCCCGGGAGCTGAAGGCGGACGCGCGCGCGAAGAAGGACAAGGCGGACGGGGAAGCGGACGTGCTCGCGAAGATCGCCGCGATGCCGAAACCGGATCGCGCCATGGCCAAGCGGCTCCACACGATCATCAAAGCCAGCGCGCCCGCTCTCTCCCCGAGGACCTGGTACGGGATGCCCGCGTATGCCAAGGACGGCAAGGTCGTCTGCTTCTTCCAAAGCGCAGAGAAGTTCAAATCGAGGTACGCGACGTTGGGCTTCAGCGACACGGCAAACCTCGATAAAGGTGCCATGTGGCCGACCGCCTTCGCGCTCAAGGAGCTGACCGCCGCCGAAGAGACGAGGATCACCGCGCTCGTGAAGAAAGCGGTGAGCTGAGGACTAGGCGGCGACCTGCGGCATGCGCTCGCCGCAGCGCAGCCAGCGCCGCTCTGTGCGGGCGACCATCCGGAAGTGGCCGGTGTTGTAGCCCTCGCGGATCGAGCGGGGCGTGAGCGGCCGAGCGCCGCGCAGGCCCCGGACGACGGCCCGGAAGACGCGCTGCTGGCGACGGCTGTAGTCGACCCCGTACAGCTCGCAAACCCGGGCCGGCAGGCTGCCGAGCATGATCAGGTCGTGCACCCGCCTTTGCGGGGGCACGGTAGGCCGGCATCGGGATCTCGAAGGCGGTGGCGTAGCCAATCTCGTGCGTTGGGGGTGAGGTACATCTCATCCGAGTCGAGCATCCCCTCGAACCAGGCCCGGAACTCCCGATGGCTCTGCGGCGCGACCTCTCGAGGCATGCCGAAAAGCTGAAGCGCACGTACTCCTGCCAGAGCCGCTCCCGCTCGTGGTCGCTCAGCCGATCG
>DATDKQ010000319.1:0-3846 GCA_036519915.1 Solirubrobacterales bacterium
ACACCACGGCGTACGGCCCGCTCTTCACTCTCGCCAGCCTGCCGCTGGGCTGGGTCAGCTTCACGGCGGCGATCTGGCTGCTCAAGTCGGTGACCGCCCTCGCCAGCCTCGCCTGCGTGGCGCTGGTCTGGGCTTGCGCGATGCGGCTCGGCCGCCCGCCGCTTCCGGCCGTGCTCTTCTTCGGGCTCAACCCGGTACTGCTCGCTTACGCGGTGGGTGGCGCCCACAACGACCTGCTGATGCTGGCCGCAGCGCTCGGCGGCGTCTATCTATTGCTCGCGGGACGCGAGTCGGGGATGGCGGCGCTGGTGGGCGCCGTTGCGGTGAAGAGCTCCTCGGTCGTGCTCCTTCCGTTCGCCCTGCTCGGGTCGAAGCGGCCGATCCGGGCGCTGATCTGGGGCGCGGTGGCGGTGGCGGTCGTCGGGGCGATCACGGTGCTCGCCTTCGGCACCCACGTCTCGAGCCTCCTGCACGTCCTCCAGCGGGACGCGCGCCTCGAGACTCCGAACGACGTCCCCGGCGTGATCAACGAGGTGCTCGGCCTCGGCCTCGCCAACCAGACGCTCGGGCGGATCGGGATGGTCGTGCTGGTGGCGACGGTCGCGCTCCTCCTGATCCGGGTCTACCGGGGCGGGGACTGGCTCGAGAACGCGGCCTGGGCGACCTGCGCGGTGATCGTCACGACCACCTGGTTCCTGCCGTGGTACCTGATCTGGTTCCTGCCGCTCGCCGCACTTGCGCTGCGGCCGTACCAGCGCGTCACGGCGCTGGCACTGACCGCACTCGCAATCGGCCTACAGCTGCCGCTGATCTTCGGGAAGTAGCTACGACGCCGGGTGCGGTTCGTGCCGAGCCGAGATCCGGCCCGAGATCACGGTGCCGACTCCGCCGATGATGCCGACGGCGAGGGCTGCGACCGCCCAGATCACACCGTGTAGATCGAACCCGAAGGCGTTGTCCAGCGACCACGCGCCGGCACCGATCCCCGCCAGGGCGAAGACCGCGGCGCTCAGGACGACATTGAATTCGTAGCCCTGGTTCGTGTTCCAGATGCCGTTTCGGGCGTGCACGGTGATGACCGCGGTCGTCATCACCCCGATCAGGGCTGCGGCGGCGAAGGGGGTGAAGAGGCCGAGCGCAATCAGCGCTCCGCCCAGGAACTCGGCCGTGCCGGCCGCCCGCGCGTGGAGCCAGCCGGGCTGCAGCCCGATGTTGTCGAACATGCCGGCGGTGCCCTCCAGGCCTCCGCCGCCGAAGACGCCGAAGAGCTTCTGGGCGCCATGGCCGACGAAGAGCAGTCCCACCACCAAACGAAGAACAAGCAGTGCGAGGTCCATGTGGAATCTCCTAGGGAATCGGGGTAGAAGTCTCTCTCCACGATAGTTGCTTACGCAAATACCTTCTTAAACACTCCGCGCGAAAACTCGACCATCTCGATAAAGATGCTTGTATAACGGCATCGTGACGCCGACTCGCAGCTATCTCGTCTGTGCGACGCCGCGCAGCGGCAGCACTCTCGTCTGCCAGGCTCTGAAGGACACCGGCGTCGCCGGGCGGCCCGAGGAGTACTTCGAGGCGCTCGAACACAGCGGCCGCCCGCGCCGGCCGGAGGAGTATTTCAACGGCGTCGAAGATCCCTCGATCCTCAACCAGCTGCAGCGGCGCGCGATCTCGGACGAGCCGCCGCCACGCTCGCCCCTCTGGAGCCGCACCGCCTACGACCGCTACATCGAGTGGGCGATGGACCAGGGGACGACGCCGAATGGCGTCTTCGGAGCGAAGCTGATGTGGGGATACCTCGGTGACTTCGTCAGCCTGCTCCGCAACGTCCCGGAATACAGGGACCTGCCGCTCGCGGACCTCCTCCCGGCCGTCTTTCCGAACGTGACCTTCGTGCGGGTGATACGGGCGAACAAGGTCCGCCAGGCGGTCTCGCTCTGGAAGGCGGTGCAGACGGCAACCTGGCGACAGGAGGGCGAGAGCGACCTCTTCGCCGGCGTACCCGAGGACTCAGACGTGCCGCCGTACAAGAGCTTCCTCGACGAGCACCTGCCGGCGCTGCGCTTCAACTACAACGCGATCTCCCACCTGCTGGACCAGATCCTCCGCGATGAGGCTCGCTGGGACGCCTTCTTCGAGCACGTCAGGATCAAGCCGGTGCTCGTCCTGTACGAGAACTTCGCCGCGCACTACGAATCCAGCACGATCAACGTCCTCGATCGCCTCGGGCTGCGGCCGCCTGAGGGGTTCGAGGTCGAGCCGCGGATGAAGAGCCAGAGCGACGGGATCAATGACGACTGGGCGCGCCGGTACAGCGAGCTTCGGCTCGGCACCGAGTTCGACCTGGTGCCTACGGTGGCAGCGTCGCAGCCGGCGCCATCCAGCTGAGGGCAGCGCCACGGGCGCCTCGCGTAGGTCTCGGCCAGCTCAGGATCGCGGTACTCGAAGCCGCAGACCCCGCAGTTGACCGAGGCGAGCTGCCAGAGGTCGCGCACCTGGTCGGGGAGGAACGCCCCGGCCAGCAGCACCTCCATCAGGAAGAACCGCATGAAGATGCCGTGGCTGACCGCGATCGTGGTCTCGACGTCGTCCGCGACCAGGCGCTCCTGCAGCGCGAGGACACGTGCGGTGATCTCATTGAACGATTCGCCGCCTCGGTAGGAGTGGTCCGGATCGTCGCCGTGCTCGGCCATCCACTCCGACCAGCGACGCAGCCGCTGGTCCTCCAGTGAGAGCCCGCCGAACCCTTCGGACTCCCGCAGCTCGCGGAGCTCCTCCACCTCCGTGATCTCGAGGTCGAGCCGCTCGGCGATCACCTCGGCCGTCTCGCGGGCTCGCCGGAGGGGGCTGGCGAGGATGCGTGTCGCGCCGGCGTCACCGAGGCGCTCGGCGACGGCACGGGCCTGCTCGAAGCCCCGCTCGGTGAGTCGGTCGCCCCGCTCCAGGGGTAGGGCCATGCCGCCGGGGGCGGCGTTGGAGGCCGACTCCCCATGGCGTACGAAGTAGACCAACACGAAGCGGGGACGCTATGTGCTTGCGCGCAGCGCCGGGATTGAGAGAATCGCCGCGATGCGTCAGCTGACCAGCCTCGACGCGCAGTTCCTCGCCCTGGAGAGCTCGAACCAGACCGGCCATGTGGCGGGGCTCGCGATCCTCGATCCGTCCAGCAAGGAGGACGGCGAGCTGACCTTCAGGGACATCTGCGGGCTGATGGAGGAGCGCCTGCCGCTGCTGCCGCCGCTGCGGTGGCGTCTGGTCGAGGTTCCCTTCGGGCTCGACTACCCGTACTGGCTCGATGACGCCGAGTTCGACCTCGACTTCCACGTGCGCGAGCTGGCCCTGCCGCCCGGAGGGACCACTGAGAACCTCGCGGAGCAGGTGGCGCGAATCGTGTCGCGGCCGCTCGATCGCTCGCGCCCGCTCTGGGAGCTCTACCTGATCCATGGCCTCGAGGACGGGCAGGTCGGGCTGCTCACGAAGATCCACCACGCCGTGATCGACGGCCTCTCCGGCGCGGAGATCATGGGAGTCCTCTTCGACCTCGCCCCGGAAGGGCGTGAGCTGCCCGAGCCGCGGGTGAACGGCGCGGAGCGCAAGCCGAGCGATCTCGAGATGCTGACCCGCGGGTTGATGGGCCTGCCGCGCTATCCGCTGCGGGTGCTGCGTTCGCTGCCCCGGGCTCTGCCCAACCTCGACTCGTCGCCGGTCTTCGCGGCGATCCCGGGCACGAGCCTGGTTGCGAAGGTCACCGACCGGCTCACGCGTCCGCTCTCCAATCGCGAGACCGGGGTGCTGGCCCACACCACCTACAAGGCGCCGAAGACCAAGTTCAACGGACGCATCTCG
>DATDKQ010000320.1:0-2646 GCA_036519915.1 Solirubrobacterales bacterium
TTTCGGGATCGTCCCCGCCGAGGTCGTACTTCGTAGGAGCACATGTAGGCGCCCGCGACCTTGTGGGCGACGCGGTCGATCTCGGCGTCGGGGAAAGCCTCCCGCAGGAACTCGAGCTCGGAGCTGCAGGCGAGGCCATAACGGACCGCGACCCCCAAGATCGCGCAGTTGTGCTCTCTGATGAGGTAGGTGCCGTCGGGCCGACTCTCGAAGTCGGCGAGGTAGCCATCCTCGTCCAGGATCCTCGCCAGCACGGCAACCTTCTCGTCGAAGGTCTTGTCGGCCAAGCGCTTGCGCGTCGCCTCCACGCGTCGCTGTCGGCGGCGCTCGAAGAGGCGGACGAGTAGCTCGGGGTCTTCCTCCTCGAGGTGCTCGAGGAACTCGTTCGTGAGCTCGTGGTAGGTCTTCGGGAACAAGGCCTCGGCCGGCTCGGTCAGGAAGTACGCGAACTTGGGTCGCCCCGGGCCGGCGTGAATCGTGCGGTAAGCGACGAGCCCGTCGGCCCGAAGGGCGCTGAGATGCTGGCGGACGCCGCTCGGCGTGATCCCGAGGGCCTCGGCGATCTCGCTGGCCCGGGCCTCCCCGCGCTTCTTGAGGGCGAGGACCACCTCCCGCGCCGAGACGCTGAGGCCTGCGAGGGAGGGCTCGGCCGCACTCAACATGTTCACAAGCATAGAAGCATGGCCGGGTTTGGAAACTTAAATAAGACAATACTTGCTAGACTAGGTCTCGCGTGTCAGCCATGGCCCCCGCCGAGAACGGCCGGAAGGAGCTTGTGACCCATGCAGACCCCGGACCCGCACCCTGGCCTCCACCAGGCGCCTGATGCCGCGGCAGAGCCATCCGCCGGTCCTGAACGGCTGCCGGGGATCCGGCACCTCATAGCGGTGGCCAGCGGAAAGGGGGGCGTCGGCAAGTCCACGGTCAGCGTCAATCTTGCGCTCGCGCTGCAACAGTTCGGCGGCCAGATTGGGCTGGTCGACGCCGATGCCTTCGGACCGAGCATCCCCGTCATGCTAGGACTCCCCACCGGTCAACAGCCGGAGGCGACCCCGGACCAAAAGCTCATCCCCCCCGCTCCCTACGGCTTGAAAGTGATATCGATGGGCATGCTGAGGGGAGACGACAACCCCGCCATCCTGCGTGGACCGATGGTGGGCAAGTTCCTGAACTTGTTCATCGGCGGCGTGCAATGGGGCCAGTTGGACGCCCTGATCTTCGACCTCCCGCCGGGCACTGGTGACACCCAGCTGACGCTGGCTCAGAGCCTCCCGCTGTCCGGAGCGGTCGTCGTAACGACGCCGCAGGACGTGAGTCTCAAGATCGCCCGCCGCGGGCTCCGGATGTTCCAGACATTGCACGTCCCCATCCTCGGCATCATCGAGAACATGAGCACGTTCACCTGCCCGCACTGCGGGAAGGACACGGATGTCTTCCGCAGCGGCGGCGGCGAGCGGATGAGCGAGCAGCTCGGGGTTCCGTTCCTCGGCGCGATACCCCTCGACGCCGACATCGTCACCGGCGGGGACGAGGGGCGTCCGATGCTCCTCGATAAGCCGAACTCGGTTGCAGCTCAGGCCTACCAGGCGATCGCCACGGCACTGGCGGATCAGCTCCAGGGTCTTCCGACCATGGTACTGAGGCCATTCGCGTGGACGTGGGAGTCGGGCGAGGGAGAGCCAGCCTGGGTCGAGAGCGCCGTTCGGCCGTCGGGTTCTCGGACGACCTCGGTCGGCTTCCGCCAGCGAGATGCGCGGACGCTGTCCGCCCTCTGGCAGGATGGGCACCGCGACGACTTCGATGTCCGGGACCTTCGGCTGGATTGCCACTGTGCCGCCTGCATCGAGGAGGCCAGCGGGCGTGCGCTTCTGGATCCGAAGAGTGTGCCACCGGACATAACTCCACGCGTGATCTCGAGCGTCGGCAACTATGCCATCACCATCAGCTGGAGCGACGGCCACAGTACCGGCATCTACTCCTTCGAACACCTGCGGGCCATCGGTGAGCGCGACGCAGCTAAAGTCGTGGAACATGTCTGAATTTGATCTGCCCACCGATCCGGCGATCACGATCCAGGCAGAGACTTCGCTCATCGATCCAGACACATGCAAGTTCACCGTGAGCCGGACGGTGCATCCCGGCGGCCCGTTTTTCTTCGACGACCGGAAACGCGCCCGTGGGTCGCCGCTCGTCGAGCGGTTGTTCGCGCTTCCTGGCGTTGCCTACGTGCTCATCGCCGGCAACGTGGTGACTGTGGGGAAGGAGCCAGGCGCCTCTTGGTCCGGGCTGAGACCGGCGATCGGAACGGGTCTCCGGACGCAACTGCTCACGGGAGTACCGGCCATCCTCGAGGCTACTGCCAGCGCAGGCACACGAGAGCGGACCGACGCCGACAGCCGGGCAGTCGTTCAGCAACTCCTGGACCGGGAAGTCAACCGTTCCATCGCTGCCCACGGCGGGCAGATCTCGATCGTAGACGTCCGGGACGGGAACCTCTTCATCGCCATGAGCGGCGGGTGCCAGGGATGCTCGGCATCAAAGGTGACCCTGCGCCAGGGGTTCGAGGTGATGCTGCGCAGGGTCGCGCCGGAGATCGCGAATATCGTCGACACGACGGACCACGCAGCGGGGAATACGCCGTTCTAC
>DATDKQ010000321.1:0-3150 GCA_036519915.1 Solirubrobacterales bacterium
CTGGTCGACGTCGACCTGATCATCGACCACTCGGTTCAGGTCGATGCCTTCGGAAACCAGCGCGCTTTCGAGGTGAACGCGGAGCGGGACTACGAGCGCAACGGAGAGCGCTACGCGTTCCTGCGCTGGGGGCAGAGGGCGTTCGACAACTTCAGGGTCGTGCCGCCCGCCACGGGCATCTGCCACCAGGTCAACCTCGAGTACCTGGGCCGCTGCGTCTGGACGAGGGAGGTCGACGGGGCCACGCAGGCCTACCCCGACACACTCGTCGGCACCGACTCCCACACGACGATGATCAACGGGCTAGGCGTCCTCGGCTGGGGTGTGGGCGGGATCGAGGCGGAGGCCGCGATGCTGGGCCAGCCGATTTCGATGCTGCTGCCCCAGGTGGTCGGCTTCAGGCTGACCGGCGAGCTCCGTGAGGGAGCGACAGCGACCGACCTCGTGCTGACCGTGACCGAGATGCTTCGCGAGAAGGGCGTCGTCTCCAAGTTCGTCGAGTTCTTCGGCCCGGGCATCTCGGGGCTCGGCCTGGCCGACCGGGCCACGATTGGCAACATGTCCCCGGAGTTCGGCTCGACCTGCGCGATCTTCCCCGTCGACGCCGAGACGCTCCGCTACCTGGAGTTCACCGGCCGGCCCACCGAGCAGATCGAGCTGGTCGACGCCTACACGCGCGGGCAGGGTCTCTTCCACGAGCCCGACTCCGAGGAGCCGACCTACTCGGACACGCTCGAGCTCGATCTCGGCGACGTCGAGCCGAGCATCGCCGGCCCGAAGCGCCCGCAGGACCGAATCGCGCTCTCTGACGCCAAGGACGCCTTCCTCGAGGCGATGCGGGAGTGGGATCCGGATGCCGGAAAGGAACTCGGCAACGGCCGCGACGAGGCGATCGACGAATCGTTCCCGGCCTCCGACCCGCCGGCGGAGGAGCACGACGGCGACGGGGGCAAGCCCCGCATCTATGTGGACAAGGGCGACGTCGCTGTACACGTCGAGACCAGCGACGCGGTGGCGGTCCAGCTCGAGAGTGGCGAGACGGTGGAGCTCGACCACGGCCGTGTGGTGATCGCGGCGATCACCAGCTGCACGAACACCTCCAACCCCTCCGTGATGCTCGCGGCAGGGCTGCTCGCCAAGAACGCGGTCGAGCGCGGCCTGCGCCGTCAGCCCTGGGTGAAGACCTCGCTGGCGCCCGGCTCGATGGTGGTAACCGAGTACCTGGAGCGCTCCGGGCTCGACGAATATCTCGACCAGCTCCAGTTCAACCTGGTCGGCTACGGCTGCACGACCTGCATCGGGAATTCCGGGCCCCTCCCGGAGGAGATCTCGAAGGCCGTCAGCGACAACGACCTCGTCGTCTGCTCCGTGCTCTCCGGCAATCGCAACTTCGAGGGCCGCATCAACCCCGATACACGCGCGAACTTCCTGGCCTCACCGCCACTGGTGGTCGCCTATGCCCTGGTCGGGCGGATGGACGTCGACCTGACCAGCGAGCCGCTGGGAAGCGACTCCAACGGCGAGCCCGTATATCTCTCCGACGTCTGGCCTACCAGCGCGGAGATCAAGCAGGTCGTGGGCGACGCCGTCAGGGCCGAAATGTTCACCAAGAGCTACGCCGACGTCTTCACCGGCGACGAGCGCTGGCGCGGGATCCAGGTGCCGGAGGAGGACCGCTACACCTGGCCCGATTCCACCTACGTCCGCAAGCCCTCGTTCTTCGACGGAATGGACCCGGAGCCAAAGCCAGTCGAGCCGATCCAGGGGGCTCGTGTGCTCGCCATGCTGGGCGATTCGGTCACCACCGACCACATCTCCCCCGCGGGCGCGATCAAGCGCGACAGCCCGGCCGGAAGCTGGCTGATCGAGCAGGGTGTCGAGGTTCGCGACTTCAACTCGTACGGCTCGCGCCGCGGCAACCACGAGGTGATGATCCGCGGCACCTTCGCCAATGTCCGCCTGCGCAACCGGTTGGTCGAGAGGGAGGGCGGCTTCACCCGCCACTTCCCCGACGGCGAGGAGACGACGATCTACGAGGCGGCGATGAGCTACGCGGACGAAGACGTCCCGCTGGTCGTACTGGGCGGCAAGGAGTACGGCTCCGGCTCCTCACGCGACTGGGCGGCCAAGGGGACCTCGCTGCTCGGCGTGCGCGCCGTGATCACCGAGAGCTTCGAGCGCATCCATCGCTCCAACCTGATCGGGATGGGAGTGCTGCCTCTGCAGTTCCCCGACGGTGAGTCGATCGACTCGCTCGGGTTGACCGGCGAGGAGGCGTTCGACGTCGGCGACCTGCAGAACGGCGAGGCGAAGACAGTCGAGGTGACCGCCTCCCGCGACGGCGCCGACGACGTCACCTTCGAGGCCACCGTGCGCATCGACACGCCCAACGAGGTGAGCTACTTCCAGAACGGCGGCATCCTGCACCGAGTGCTGCGGGACCTGCGCTCGCGCGGCTAAGACGTGGTCGAGCGAACCGGGGAGGTCGCCGGGCTTCCGTCGCATTGGCGTGAGGCTCCGGGCGAGGGTCGCCCGCCCATCCTCTACCTCCACGGCGTGCCGACGGCGTCCTGGGAGTGGCTCCCTTTCCTGGAGCGAATCGGCGGGATCGCTCCCGATCTTCCCGGCTTCGGCGAGTCGGCCAAACCGGAGGACTTCGACTACTCGATCGAGGGCTATCAGCCGTGGCTCGAGGCGTTCATCGACTCCGTCGGCCTCGACCGGTTCTCGCTCGTCGTCAACGATTGGGGCGGTGGTCTCGGCCTCGCTCTGGCGCAGCGCATCCCTGATCGAATCCACCGGCTCGTCATCCATACCTCGGTTCCGCTCCTTCCCGGCTACCGCTGGCACTGGGTCGCGCGCGTCTGGCGAACGCCGGGGTTCGGCGAGATGTTCATGGCGACCTCGAGCAAGTCGGCCTTCCGGCAGCTGACGCGTCTCTCGAACGTCAGCCCGGGTCCCCTGCCCAATTCGTTCACCGATCGCATCTGGCGTAACTTCGACCGCGGTACCCGCCGCGCGATTCTCCGTCTCTACCGAGCATCGCCGTCCGAAGTCCTGGCCGGCGCCGGCGAGCGCCTCGGCGACCTGAGCTGCCCCACGCTCATCCTCTGGCCGACCGAGGATCCCTATCTGGGGCGCGAATGGGGG
>DATDKQ010000322.1:0-7347 GCA_036519915.1 Solirubrobacterales bacterium
CGTGCCGTCCGCGCCGGCGACGGCGCGCTCGAAGTACTCGCCGTATTCGGGCTGGAACGCGAGCATGGTCGCGGCCTCCTCGGAGAGGCCGACCTCGTTCAGGTAGCGCTCGCGCCGGTGTGCGGGGAGCTCGGGAAGCGAGTCACGCGCCTCCTTCAGCATCTCCTCGGTCGGCGCCACGGGCACGAGGTCGGGCTCGGGGAAATAGCGGTAGTCGTGCGCGTACTCCTTCGAGCGCAGCGGGGTGAGTGAGCCGTCCTCGGGATGGAAGTGGAGCGTGTCCTGGACGACCTCCTTCCCGCTCTCGACCAGGCCCCGCTGGCGGGCCAGCTCGGCCTCGATGCCCCGCTCGAGGAACCGGAAGCTGTTCATGTTCTTGAGTTCGGTCTTGGTGCCGAGCTCGTCGGAGCCGACGGGCCGGATCGAGACGTTGGCGTCCACCCGGAGCGAGCCCTCCTCCATGTTCACGTCGGAGACGCCGAGCTGGCGGACGGTGGTGCGGAGCAGCTGCGCCCACTCGCGGACCTGATGGGCCGAGCGCAGATCAGGCTCGGTGACGATCTCGACCAGCGGCGTGCCCGCTCGGTTGAAGTCGACCAGGGAGGCGCCCGAGCCGTGGATCCGCCCCGACTCGCCCACGTGGATCATCTTCGCCGTGTCCTCCTCGAGATGGGCGCGCTCAATCCGGACATCGCCGAGCCGGCCGTTCACGGCAAGCGGTTCGTCGTACTGGCTGATCTGGTAGTTCTTCGCCTGGTCCGGATAGAAGTACTGCTTTCGGTGGAAGATCGAGCGCGGCGGGACTTCGCACTCCAGCGCCGCCGCGATCATCAGCGCGTAGCGGATCGACTGCTCATTGGTCGTCGGCAGCGAGCCCGGATGGCCCAGGCAAACCGGACACGTGTGGGTGTTCGGCTCGTCGCCGAAGGATGGTGAGCAGCCGCAGAACATCTTGGTCATGGTGGAGAGCTGGACGTGGATCTCCAGCCCGATGACCGCCTCGTAGCCATTCTCAGCGTTCACAGGCCCCATCCTCTGACCGTCGCCTCGTCCGCGCCGAAGTAGTGGCCGACCTCGTGAAGGACCGTCTGCCGGACGCTCTCCGCGTCGGCGTGGTGCTCGCGATAGATGATGATTCGCGGCATGCCCCCCCGCGGATCGAACAGCCCCATCAGGCGCCCGCTCGGATGCCGGTCCTCGACGATCACCGCCACGTTTGTCAGCTTCGATGCGATCTCGGGTGGCAGCGAGTCGAGGGCGTCCCTGACCGCCTCACGGAACTCCTCATCCGTTTGGGGCGGGGCACGCCTCACCCCGACCCTCCGTTCCCGTTGGGGCCGAAGCCGATTGCCTGCTCCATCGCGTAGGCGGCGTCGAGCATCGCCGAGTCGCTGAAGGCTGGCCCCGCGATCTGAAAGCCGACCGGCAGGTCAACGCCGCCGCCACTGGGCTGCGCGAGGCCGGCGGGGATCGAGATCGCTGGGATCCCCGCCAGCGGCATCGGCACCGTGCAGTAGTCCGAGAGGTACATCGCCAGGGGATCGTCCGTCCGCTCCCCCAGCTTGAACGCAACCGTCGGCGAGGTCGGAGTGACGACGAAGTCGAAGCGCTCGAACGCCTTGGAGAAGTCCTCGGCGATCTTGGTCCGCACCCGCTGGGCGCGGCCGTAATAGGCCTCGTAGTAACCGGAGGAGAGCGCGTAGGTGCCGAGCATGATCCGGCGCTTGACCTCGGTGCCGAAGCCCTGGGCGCGGGTCTCCTCGTACATCTCCGTGAGCTCCTCGGCCTCGACCCGCAGGCCGTAGCGGACGCCGTCGAAGCGCGCCAGGTTCGCGGAGGCCTCGGCCGGGGCGAGCACGTAGTACGCCGAGATGCCGTGCGGCGCGTGCGGCAGCTCGGTCTCCGAGACCTCGCCGCCCAGCTCCTCGATCAGCGCGACCGTGCGGTCGAAGACCTCCCGGACGCCAGCCTCGATTCCCTCCGCCTCGCTGGCGAGCTCCTTGGGGATCCCGAAGCTGAGGCCGCGCAGGTCCTCGCGGCTGGGCAGGTCGATGCCGCCGTCGATTCCGATCGAGGTGGAATCGCAGTGGTCACGGCCCTCCATCGCCTGGAGGAGCAGCGCCGCGTCGGTCACGTTCCGCGTCAGGGGACCGCATTGGTCGAGAGAAGAGGCGAAGGCGATCATCCCGTAGCGGGAGACCGCGCCGTAAGTGGGCTTCATGCCGACGATCCCGCAGAGGGCGGCCGGCTGTCGGATCGAGCCCCCCGTGTCCGTGCCGATCGCGCACGGCGCGAGCCGGCCGGCGACTGCCGCGGCGCTGCCGCCCGAGGATCCTCCCGGTACCCGGCCCGGGTCCCACGGATTGAGAGCGGGCCCGTACCCGGAGTTCTCGTTCGATGAGCCCATCGCGAACTCGTCCATGTTGGTCTTGCCGAGCACTCGCGCCCCGGCCTTGCGGAGGCCGCGGACGGCGGTCGCGGTGTACGGCGGGCGGTAGCCCTCGAGGATCCGCGAGCCCGCCGTCGTGGGAATCCCCTGCGTGCAGAAGATGTCCTTGACCGCCACCGGGATCCCGGCCAACGGGCGATCCGGATCGATCTCGTCCTGTGCGGCACGAGTCCCCTCGAGGTTGGCCTGACGGGCGTCCTCCGCGGTCCAGAGGAGGGAGTTCAGGGAATCGGCGGCCGCCGCCCCGCGATAGGCGTCGAAGTACTCGCCCGCGCCCAGCTCGCCGGAGCGGATGCGCTCGGCCGCCTCGGCGACCGTTAGATCGATCAGCTCTTCCGCCATCTAGGCCTGGGGCGACGGGACACGGAAGGCCCCGCTTGCGGGGTCCGGGGCAGGCTCCAGGACCTCGTCGCGCGACCAGCTGGGTCGCGGCTCGTCCGGCCGCAGGACGTTCTCGAGCGCGATCACGTGCGAGGTCGGCTCGACGCCCTCGAGGTCGAGCTCGGAGATCCGATCGACGTGCTCGAGGATCCCGGAGAGCTCGCCGGCCATCCGCTCGATCTCCTCGTCGGTGAGCTTGAGCCGCGCGAGCCTCGCGACGTGGAGCACCTGGTCTCGATCAATCACCCAGCGGATTCTAGGTGTGGACCATCCTGGCCAGCCAGCCAGTTAGGATGCCGCCGCCATGTCGGGGGAGAGAGCCGAGCGCTTCGTCGTACTCAACCTGCGCTTGATGGCCGTGGGCTTCGCGATCACCGGCTTCTTCTTCATCGCCTGGCCGGATGGGACGCTCGCTCGCCTCACCGAGCTCGGCGGGCACCTGGGATTCGACACGCCGGCGCCCAAGACCGAGGAGCGGCTGTGGCTCTCGCTCGGCTTCGCCTACATGGTGGTGATCACCTTCCTCGCCTGGATCGCCTCGACCGACGTCGTCCGCTACCGCCCGATGATCCTGGCGCTGGCCGCCGGCAAGGCGGCTTCCTCGATCACCTCCCTCGTCTTCTTCATCGAGGACGACGTCTTCGTCTACCTGCTCAATGGAATCGTCGACGGATCCCTCGTCTTCGCGTCCCTGCTGCTCTGGTCGTTGGCCGGCAGGGTCGGCTCCCCCGCCGCCCCGCCCTGAAGGCGCCCGCCGGGGCTGCGGGCCGCCGAGCTTCGAACTCTGCGAGCGATCGCGGAGGCACTCGCCCCTGGTGAGGACGGGCTGCCGGCGGCCGAGAGACAGGTCCCGGTCGCCGAGCCCCTCGCCCGCTTTCTCTCTCGTCTACCGGCCCGGACGGTGCAGGTCGTCCGCATCGCCCTACGAGTCTTCGAATGGCTGCCGTTCCCGTGGCGCTTCAGCAGGATGAGCCTGGAGGCCCGCTCCGAGTACATGGCGAAGATGGAGGGTTCCCGCTTCGCGCTCTACCGCGACCTGCTCCTGCTCGCCAAGCTCCTGGCGATGATCGGCTGGGCGCGAGATGAACGCGTCCGGACGGCGATCGGCTTCGAGTACAGCTGTGCCGTAGCGGAGGGGGCTCCCCAACCGGCGCCCACCAGCCTCGGCGACCTGGAGCCGCGGGGCGAGGGCGAGGAGTGCGACGTCGCCATCGTCGGCTCGGGCGCAGGTGGTGCCGCCGCGGCGGCGACGCTGGCCGAGGCCGGACTCGACGTGCTGGTCCTGGAGTCCGGGCCCTACGTCGATCGCGCCGGCTACCCGAGCGATCCGCTCGAGGCGATGCCGCTGTTCTACCGCGACGGGGGCATGACGATCGCCACGGGCAAGCCCGCGATCCCGGTTCCGGTCGGCCGTACCGTGGGCGGCACCACGGTGATCAACTCCGGCACCTGCTTCCGTGCTCCACGGGAGGTGCTCGGGGAGTGGCGGGATCGCGAGGGCGTCGACTGGGCGACGGACCTCGATGCGATCTATGAAGCGGCGGAGGAGGTCCTCGCCGTCACGCCTCTCGACATCGAGACGCTGGGCCGAAACGGGCAGCTCTGCGCCGAGGGCGCGAAAGCGCTGGGCGCGAGCGGCGGGCCGATCAGCCGCAACGCGGGACGCTGCGTCCAGTGCAGCTCCTGCCCCCTCGGTTGCCGCATCGACGCGAAACGGGCGGCGCATGTCTCCTACCTCCCTCGCGCCGTGGCCGCGGGGGCACGGGTTCGGGCGGGCGTCCAGGTGCAGCGGGTGCTCACCGAGAGCGGCCGGGCCGTCGGCCTCGCCTGCCGGGCGGGGATGCCAACCACAGGTGCGGAGGAAATGTCCCGCAATGGCCGCCCCGCCGCCGGCCGCAACTGGCAGGTCCGGGCCAAGGCGGTGATCAGCGCAGGCGGGGCCTTCGGGACGCCCGAGCTCCTGCTGCGCTCTGGAGTCCGCCATCCGGCACTAGGGCGGCATCTCCACGTCCACCCCGCCGCCTGGATCGGCGCGCGCTACGAGGAGGAGGTCCGGGGCTGGGAGGGCGTCATGCAGAGCTACTACGTGGATCAGTGGCAGCCCGAGGGGATCCTGCTCGAGGCGACCTTCACCCCGCTCTCCTTCGGCGCCCAGTGGCTGCCGGGAGCCGGCCCCGCCTTCACCGATCGGGTCGCGAACTTCGACCACATCGCCTCGATCGGCGTCCACCTCCACGACCAGTCCGAGGGGAGGGTCGGCCTGAGCTCGAACGGCTCACTGCGGCTCTCCTACCGCCTGCTCGATGAGGAGGCGCGGCGGATCCAGTTCGGGATTGCCAGGGCGGCCGAGATCCACTTCGCGGCGGGTGCGACCGAGGTCTATCCGAACGTCGGACCGGTCTCGGTGATCAAGCGTGGCGATCTCGAGGAGTTCGAGACCCTCGGTTTGCGCCCGGCCGACCTGCGCCTCGAGGCCTTTCACCCGATGAGCACCGCCCGCATGGGCGCCGACCCCGACATCAGCGTGGTCGACCCGACCGGCGCGGTACGGGGCGTCGAGGGCCTCTACGTGGCCGACGGGAGCCTCCTGCCGACCTCGGTCGGGGTCAACCCGATGATGACCATCATCGCCTGCGCCACCCACGTCGCGCAGGATGCTGCCGATTCGCTAAGCGGCTGAGGGGTTGCGGAGCGGCCGCGGCTCCTGCATCCCAAGATACCCGCCGTACGTGACCCCGGCCGCGGCAACCAGCCCGAGCCACGCACCGATCTCGCGGTCCACGCCGTCGCCCCCCGGCGGATTGATCAGCCGGTAGACGATCAGCAACAGCGCCAGACCGCCGAACCCGGCGGCCACGGCCGAGCCCGCCACGGGGTAGCTGACGGAGATCCGCCCCAGCACCGCGATCCCCACCGACAATCCCGCGATCGCGGCGGCCGCGATCACCAGGTCGACGACGCTGAAGGCCTGCCAGGCGGTGGCGTTGTCCCCTTGGAACGAGTACCAGGGGAGAAAGCTGACGACGAGCAGGCCGAGGCTGCTGACGGCCGCGACCAGCTCGCCTGATGCGAGGGTGCTCCGAGCAGAGTGAGGAGCAACCCGTTTCATGCTGGCGTCAGTACCGCTCGCCTCCGACGTTCTCCTGCATCGCCAGGTAGCCGCCAACCGCGATCCCGGCGCACGCGATCAAGCCGAGGAACAGCCCGATCTTGCGATCGAGGTCACCCGGCGTGTCGAAGACCTGGTAGAGGATCAGCAGCGTGCCGATGCCGGCCAGCAGCGCCGTCGCCGTCGACGCCATCGGGGCGTCCCCGCCATCGCCCAGGACTGACAGCGCGGCTGGCACCAGTGCCACCAGGATGACGATCAGCAGGTAGATGTCGAGCGGGTTCTCGGCTTCCCAGAGGTTGAAGTTCTTGGATCCACCGATCGTAGTCCCGCCGACCGTCACGGCACCGGAGATGTCGAACCAAGGCAGGAAGCTGATGATGAACAGGGCGATCGCAGAAACCGCGGCGACGAGCTGCCCCTGAGACAAGCGGTTGGCGTCCAATTTTTCTCCTCTGTCTAGGTCAAACGAGTCGCGCTGCACCCTCGCGCCGCGCGAGCCTATATCTCTCCGGCGACCTCTTCCTGCATCGCACGGAAACCACCCACTGCGATCACGATCGCAGCACCGAGCCCGACGTACGCTCCGATCTTGCGATCGGCGCCGTCAGGGAAATCGACCGTCAGGAAGGCGATCACCAGGATCACCGCGACCGTCCCCAACAACAGGGTCGCAGCGGATACGAAGGAGAACTCCGCCGCACTGTCGGTGAGCGCCAGCAGAGCGGGCAGGAGCGCGACGACTCCGGTGATCAGGAGGTAGATGTCGAGGGACGAGCTCTTCCAGATGTTCTCCGAGGTGCTCGTATCGACGCCCCCGGGGAGTCCGGCTGGGAGCGAGGGGCCGCTGGTGCCGATCCAGGGCAGAAACATCGCGACCAGCAGGGCGATCCCTCCGACCGCGGCGATGATCTTCCCCTGAGACAGCCTTCCCATTCCCGCGTCCTCCTCGATCGACTTCTACTGACAGCGAGGAGACCCTATACAGACCCGCGTATGTGAACGCCCATCCGTGCCCGCGCCGCCTGAACCGTGTTCGCCAGCAGCATCGCGATGGTCATCGGGCCGACGCCGCCGGGCACCGGCGTGATCGCTCCGGCGACCTCACTCGCCGCCTCGAAGTCGACGTCGCCGACAAGGCCGTCGTCGGTGCGGTTGGTGCCGACGTCGATCACCGTGGCACCGGGGCGAATCATGTCGCCGGTGACCAGCCTGGGCTGACCAGCCGCGGCGACCAGGATCTCGGCACGCCGGCAGACCTCGCCCAGGTCACGCGTGCGGCTGTGGCACACCGTCACGGTCGCGTTCGCGCCGAGCAGCAACGAGAAGAGCGGCCGCCCGACCAGGTTCGAGCGCCCCACGATCACGGCCTCCTTGCCTGCCGGCTCAACTCCCGCTGAGCGGATCA
>DATDKQ010000323.1:0-4758 GCA_036519915.1 Solirubrobacterales bacterium
CGCAACCTGGTCTCGAAGATCCCGGCGCGGGTGCCGCTGACGATCGGGCTGGCGCTGGTCGGTATCGGGCTGCTGCTGATGCGCGGCGCCAAGCCCGACTCGGAGTGGACGACCCTGCTCGCCGGGTTCATCGTCAGCGGCGTCGGCATCGGGCTCTCCAACCCGTCGATCGCCTCGACCGCGCTCGGGGTGGTGCCCGCGGCCCGGTCGGGCATGGCCTCGGGGATCAACAACACGATGCGGATCGCCGGCGTCGCGACCGGGATCGCCGCCCTGGGCGCGGTGTTCCAGAGCAAGATCACCGATTCGCTCCACACGCTGCTGCCACAGGCGCCGAGCGGGTTCGCCGACGGGGTTGCCGCCAGCGGCACCCGGGCGGCGAGCCAGGCGCCGCCCCAGTTCCATGACCAGGCTGTCCAAGCGGCGGGCGTCGCGTTCACCGACGCCTTCAACGACATCCTTCTGATCGGAGCGCTGATTCTGTTCAGCGGCGCGCTCGCGGTCTTCGCGCTGGTGCGCCAGAGGGACTTCGTCCCGCATGGCCCGCCACAGCAGGCCGAGACCGAGGCGGGAGAGCCAGCGGCTGCTTAATCCGTCGGGGCTCCTCGTTAGAACGGGGTCCGATGCTGCTGGAGCTCCGAATCGAGAACCTGCTTTTGATCGAGCGGGCCGAGCTACGCCTCGGCCCGGGCCTGAACGCGATCACGGGGGAGACGGGTGCCGGCAAGACGATCCTGGCCCACTCCTTCGACCTGCTGATGGGAGGCCCGGCGAAAGAGGGAATCGTCCGGCCAGGCGCGAGCGAGGCCTACGTCGAGGGAGTCTTCGAGCTACCGGGCAACCTGCTCGACGATCCCGAGCTCACCGAGATCGCCGAGCGTCTGCCGGAGGGAACCAGTGAGCTGGTGGTCGGCCGACGCGTTTCGGCTTCTGGCAGGACGAGCGCCTTCCTCGGTGGGCGCTCCGCCTCGGCGTCGGACCTCCAGGCCCTTGGCTCCCGGCTGCTCGCCTTCTACGGGCAGCACCAGCACCGCAAGCTGACGCTCTCGGCCGCCCAGCTCGAGACCCTGGATGGCTTCGCGGGCGAGCGGCACCTCGAGCGCCGGCGCGCCTACCGGGAGGCGCATGCCGAGGTGCTGCGCGTAGGGCGTGAGCTGGAGGGGATCCGCGAGCGCGAGGGGGCGCGGGTGCGTGATCTGGACCTGCTGCGCTACGAGCTCGACGAGATCGTGGCGGCGCAGCCCGATGCCGAGGAGGAGGCCGAGCTGGCCGCCGAGCGGGAGAGGCTTCGCCATGGGGAGTCGCTGCGGGAGGCGGCCGCCGAGGCGCTTGCGGCGGTATCAGGCGATGACCAAGCGGGTGGGGCGGCCGAGGCGATGGGATCGGCCGAGGCGGCGCTCGCCGCCCGGGAGGGGGTCGATCCGGCGCTCGACAAGCTCGCCGAGGTCGCGACAGGGCTGCGCCTGGAGCTGCAGGACCTGGCCGGTGAGTTGCGCGGGTATGCGGAGGGAATCGAGGCCGAGCCGGGCCGGTTGGAGCAGGTCGAGGAGCGGCTCGACGCGATGGATCGCCTCAAGCGCAAGCACGGCGGCTCGATCGAGTCTGTGCTCGACCACGCCGAGCACTGCCGCGCCGAGATCGACGCGATCGAGGGCGCCGACCAGACGACCGAGCGGCTGGAGGCGGACCTGGCGAAGGCGATGCGGACCCGCACGGATCTGGCGGGCGGGCTCAGCGAGGTGCGGGCCAAGTCGGCAAAACGCCTCGAGAGGCGGATCGCCAAGGAGCTGGACCAGCTCGGGATGAGCGGCGCGAAGCTCGAGATCTCGCTCGAGCCCCACCCGGATGGCTTCGGAGCACTCGGTCAGGAGCGGGTCGGTTTCCGCGTCGCCACCAATCCTGGAATGCCCACCTCGCCGCTGCGAGATGCGGCCTCGGGCGGGGAGCTCTCGCGGCTGATGCTGGCGCTCGCGGGGCAGGGCGCGCCGGGTGGCGCCGCAACCTACGTCTTCGACGAGATCGACGCGGGCGTCGGCGGTAACACCGCCAGGACGGTGGGGGAGAGGCTGCGCGCCCTCGGCGACGAGCGGCAGGTGCTCTGCATCACCCACCTGCCCCAGGTGGCCTCGATGGCGCAATCCCACTTCCGGATCGAGAAGAGCATCGATCGCGGGCAGGCGACGGCAACCGTCGAGCGAGTCGACGGCGATGAGCTCATTGCGGAGATCGTTCGCATGCTGGGCGGCGGCAACGGCGACGAGGCCGCCGACCGGCATGCCCGCGAGCTGCTCAAGGCCGCCTAGGGCGCCTGTGGAAATAGTCTCCAGGCGATGGCGATCGCCACCGCCACAGCGATCCGCGGCACGGCGCGGCTCGGCCGGCGCACCAAGGAGCTCGTCAAGCGCCTCGGGTCCGGTGATGTCGCGGTGATCGACCACCGCAATCTCGATCGCATCGCGGCCGAGGAACTCGTCGCCAGCGGTGTGCGCGCGACCCTGAACGCGTCGCCCTCCTCGGACGGCTCCTACCCGAATACCGGCCCGCTCGCGCTCGTCCGCGCGGGCGTCCCGCTGATCGATGCCGGACCGGAGCTCTTCGAGCTGATCGCCGACGGAGACCGGCTCGAGATCGAGGGAGGCCGGATCTCCTCCGAGGGAACGCTCATGGCGGAGGGACGGCCGCTGAGGGCGGAGGAGCTCGCCCGCGACCTCGACGCGCAGCGCGCCCGCATCGACCGGGCCCTTCAGGACTTCACCGAGAACACGCTGGCCCACCTCCGCGAGGAAGGTGGCCTGCTCTCCGGCGCGATCGACCTCCCGGAGACGCGCACGCGCTTTCGTGACCGCCACGTCCTGATCGTGGTCCGGGGGACCGATCACATCCGCGACCTGCGGGCCCTGCGTGCCTACATCGAGGACGTGAACCCGGTGCTCGTCGGGGTGGATGGGGGGGCCGACGCGATCATCCGCGAGGGACTGCGGCCGGACGTCGTCCTCGGCGACATGGACTCGGCCGGCGAGGCGGCCCTTCGCAGCGGCGCGGAGCTGATCGTCCACGCGTACTCGGACGGGAGGGCTCCAGGCGCCGAGCGTCTCCGGCGGCTCGCCCTCCCGCACACCGTCCTTCCCTCCGCCGGCACCAGCCAGGACGTGGCGATGCTGCTCGCCTTCGAGAAGGGCGCCTCGCTGATCGTCAGCGTCGGCGCGCACTTCAACCTCGTCGAGTTCCTGGAGCGGCGCCGGGGAGGGATGTCCTCGACGTTCCTCACCCGCCTGCGGATCGGCGAGACGCTGGTGGACGCGAAGGGCGTCAGCCACCTCTACCCGCCGCGGTAGTGCCCAGGAGGGCGAACTACCGCGCCCGGCCGGTGCTCTTCCCGCTCGGTGTCGTCCTGCTCGCGGCGGCCGGGGTCGCCGCCGCTGCCGGTCCCAGCCGCTGGCTCGTCTTCCTGCTCGGCGTCGGCTGCCTCGGGCTGATCGACGATCTGGCCGGCGGCGAGCCCCGCGGCCTGCGGGGGCATGGGCTGGCGTTGGTTCGAGGGGAGCTCTCGACCGGGGCGGTCAAGGCGGTCGGCACGGTGGCGCTCGCCGCCTACGCGGTTGCCGGCGAGCACACCAACGACGTCGAGCTGCTGATCGACGTGCTGGTGCTCGCGCTCTCTGCGCACCTCGGCAACCTGCTCGACACGCGGCCGGGACGGCCCGAGAAGGCAGTGGGCCTCGTCGGCGCGGGGGTATGCCTCGGATCGTGGAGCCTGGCACCGCTCGAGCCGATCGCTCCGCTCGTGCCCGCGGTGGCGATCTGCGCCTGGCTGACGCTCCGGGAGCGCGCGATGCTGGGCGATGCCGGGGCGAGCCTGATCGGCGGGATGACCGGGATCCTGCTGGTGACGACGGTGTCGATCCCCGGGATCCTGCTCGTGCTGGCCGGCATGATCGTGATCTTGCTGTATGGGGAATTCCGCTCGATCTCCGCCGCAATCGGCCGAGTTCCGCTTCTCGAGCGACTAGACTCGCTCGGCAGAGTCAATTGAGCCAACCGAAGCCAAGCGACACCCGATTTCTCTTCGTTACCGGCGGTGTCGTCTCGTCCCTCGGGAAGGGCATCGCCTCTGCCTCACTCGGGCGTCTTCTCGTCAGCCGCGGCTTCCGCGTCCAGCTGCAGAAGCTGGACCCCTACATCAACGTCGATCCCGGGACGATGAGCCCGTTCCAGCACGGCGAGGTGTTCGTCACCGAGGACGGCGCCGAGACCGATCTCGACCTCGGCCACTACGAGCGCTTCACCGACGAGAACACCTCGCGGGCGTCCAACTTCACCGCCGGCGGCGTCTACAACTCGGTCATCCGGCGCGAACGCCGCGGCGACTACCTCGGCGCGACCGTCCAGGTGATTCCGCACATCACCGATGAGATCAAGAACCGGGTCCTGATCGTCGCCGAGTCGCAGGCCGTCGACTTCGTGATCACCGAGATAGGCGGGACCGTCGGCGACATCGAGTCTCTGCCGTTCCTCGAGGCGATCCGCCAGCTCTACACCGACCTCGGCCCGAAGCGCTGCATGTTCGTCCACCTGACGCTGGTGCCCTACGTCGGTCACGCCGGGGAGATGAAGACCAAGCCGACCCAGCACTCGGTCAACGAGCTGCGCCGGATCGGGATTCAGCCGCACGCGCTGCTCTGCCGCTCCGAGGAGGGACTCGACCGGGAAATCCGCCGTAAGATCGCCCTCTTCGCGAGCCTCCCGGAGGAGGCCGTG
>DATDKQ010000324.1:0-3829 GCA_036519915.1 Solirubrobacterales bacterium
CCGTTCCGCTCCTTGATCCGCTCGATCGTGGGGGTCGCGAGCATGTACTCCTGGGTGCCGAACCGGTAGCCGGCGTGGGTGGCGAAGACCGGGGTTGTGTGGCCGGGGTCGAGCTTGTCGAGCAGGTCGAAGGTGTCCCCCAGCGAGCGCTCGCTCATGTGGGAGAGGTCGATCAGCACCCGGCGATGGTGCATCTCCCTGACGGCCGCTTCGCCCAACGGCGAGAGGCCGTCATCGGGCTGCGGAAGCCACTTGCGGTACTGAGCATCGCTCATGAACGGCAGCGCGGGCGCGTCGGTCGCGACGTCCCGCCAGATCAGGTGGGCGAGGGTTATGTAGGCGACTCCTCGCTCGGCAAGCCGCCCGACCGCTTCCCGCACCTGGTCGGCATCACCCCCGAGGTGGAAGCCTCCCTCGACGCAGTGGACGATGGCGGTCTTGCCGGCGCCGCGCGCGGCCGCGAGCTTCTCCGGGTTGGAGGTCACCTCGGCGACGTCGGCGTGGTGATCGGCGATGTTGTCCTCGACCACGTCCATCTGCTCGATCAGGGCGTCGATGTAGTGCCGCTTCGGGACGACACCATCGATCACGTCCACCTCGTCGAAGAACGAGTAGAGGACGGAGAGGGCCACGCCGACGTCGCCCTTCCGCATGTAGCTCATTCGCACCCGGGGCCCGGAGAAGATCGAGCGGTAATTGATGAAGAGGCTGGCCAACCCGACCAACAGAGCCCGGAACCAGGCCTGCTGTTGGCGGACGAGACGGAAGATGCTGCGGCTACGACGCAGGCGGCGCCCTATCCGCGTGCGTGCCTCCGGATAGAGGTGCATCGGGTAGTGGGCGTGGAGGTCAACCAGCATTGGGCTGAAGGGTCGACTCTGCCGCTGCCTCGAGCTCGCTCAGGTCGGGGTCGGGGTCTGAGGACTGCTTCCACGGCGAGGGGCCGAGCGGTCCGATCTCGCCCTTGGTCCCGCCCCCGGCGCCCCAGGCGCCGCCGAACCCCCACCACGGGCGATCGACGACGCCGAGCACACCCGTCGTCCAGGTGTCCCAGACCCGCCCTCTGTCGGTCCGGTCGCTGCAGTCGAAGCCGCAGGACCACCCTGTTCGAGCCTCGGGGTAGGAGGCGTGGTCGAGGTACGCGCTGTAGACGACCGGGTGCCCGGGTTCCGGCCCGTGATTGCAATTCTCGGCGAGCGGGACACGCGGCGGCGCTGACTCGTCCACGACGCAGACCTGTGGCCACTCCCGAGACATCGGGTTCTTGCCGTGGGCGTAAAAGAGCACTCGCTGCGGGTCGTGCGAATACTTGTCGAGAACCACGTCGATGCTCTCCCAGTCTCCCTCATGTGCCGCCACGCGGCTCCTGGCGGGCCCCACCAAGAGGTTGGGCAGGCTGTTGGTCTCGAAGAACCAGTAGGTGAGGCGGAGCCTCGACTGATTGCCGAGGCGGAACTCGTAGTAGACCGGCACGTCGGGGTTGTCCGCCGTGACCGGCGCCCGCTTGACCACCTCGTTGGGATCGATCGCGAACCCCCGCGTCGTTATCAGCCCGGACGCCCGGTTGTCCACCTCCGAGGGCCGGGTGACCTGGTCCGCGTCGCAGCCGTTGTGCTCGTAGCACCCGCTGGAGGCCTGCTCGCAGTCGGCGCCGAGTCGGTTCTCGTCGATCTCGTGCTCCGGCTCCACCACCTCGTCCGCGCGGGGAGAATTCCAGACCAGCTTCGATCCCTGGATGAACCTGGACGGGGGGATGGGGCCCCAGGGCTCGCCAGGGTAGAAGTAGACCCGAGGCGCGTAGCGCTCCGCCAGCGTCTGCTGATCGTCGGGGGGAGGGAGCCCCTCGCGGGTCGCCGTATCAGCGTTGCCGTCGTGGTTGACGCAGCTCGAGTGGTCGACCGGATTGGCCCAGTGGGCGAAGACGACCGCCTGCCCGACGCCCGCGGCGATGGCGATCGCAAGGGGAACGGTGACCACGCGAAGGTGCCGGCCGCGCTTCTCGTTCCAGGCTCGCTGGACCTCGGTCGCCTGCAACAGCGTTGCCGCCTCGTCCTGAGCCCGGCCCTCGTTCATTGCGCGCAGAAGGCGCTTGAGGTCGCCCCCCACCCGCCGCCGCGGAGTGATCACCACGGCCGCGAAGACCAGGCAGATGACCAGAAACACCAGCGAGAGATAGAGAAGGATCCGCTCGGCCTTGTCGGCGGCGTCCGAGAAGCTCCAGGTGTTGTCGTCGAGCCAGACCGACGAGAACTGCGCCAGCAGCAGGATGGCGAGCGCCGAGCCGACGGCCAGCGCGGAACCGCGCATGTTCAGGCTGCTGCTTCGCGTGAGCTCCGCGTCGAAGGCCCGTTGGACGCGGTCGATCCGCTCGCCCAGGTCCTTGCCCGGTTCGAGCTGCTCGGGCCTCTCGAGGCTCGGATCGGGAAACAGGCTCGCGATCCACTCGGGCATTTCGGCGATCCAGTTCGCGATGCCCAGGAAGAACCCCCGCAGCACCCGGTAGATCGCGCGTGGCAGCCAGAGCAGCGCGCGTTTGAGCACCGCGCGACCCTCTCAAAGCCGTGGACACCGCGCAAGGGCTGGCATAGGGTCAACGGATCAGAGGGGAGGCCCTGATTAAGCGCGCACTCGCGATCCTGATCTGCGCTGCCTCGCCTGTTCTGCTCGCCGGCTGCCTAGGGATCGACGACGACGAGCCAAAGCCGGGCCAGCACCTGCTCGTTTCCGTCGGCGACTCCGTCGCCTCGGGCGAGGGAAACCCGGCGCCGGGGATCGTCCGGTGGCAGTCACCCTCCTGGTGCCATCGGTCCGCCACCTCGGGTCAGGCGATCGCGGCGCGCGAGGTGATCGAAGCTCACCCGAACTCGTCGCTTCGGTTCCTCTCCTTCGCCTGCTCGGGTGCGACCATCGACCGGGGACTGCTCGGCGAGTTCCAGAAGGGGACCTTTCATCGCGCCGAACCCGCACAGCTCGATCGCGTCGGGCAACTGCCTCCTGAGACTGACGTCGATGCCCTGCTGATCAGCATCGGGGCCAACGACGTCGGCTTCCAGCGCATCGTCACGTTCTGCACGATCAAGGACCGGTGTTCGAACAACCGAACATTCGGGCCGGCGGTGGAGTGGGCTGCAAAGCAGCATGTTCCAGTTCCGACTCTCGACGCCTATGTCACCCAGCGAATAGCGGAGCTCGGCCAGGACTACGACAGGGTGGACGCCCGCATTCCGTCGGAGATCGATCGCGGCCACGTGTTGCTCGTCGAGTACTTCGATCCCACCCGCTGGCCGCCCGGCACCCAGTGCCCCGTCATCGACGAGCGGCTGATCAACCATCCGGAAGAGGGCCTGGTGACCACGGCCGAGTCGCGCTGGGCTCACGATCACGTCCTGATCCCGCTCAACGACGCGATCCATGCGGCCGCGCAGCGAAACGGCTGGACGGTGGTCGACGGGGTGGATGAGGCCTTCGACGGCCACGGGATCTGCGCACCTAAGCCCGAGCGGTGGGTGCGGACGCTGAACGAATCACTCGCCATGCAGCACGACATCCGCGGGACGCTCCATCCCAATGAGGCCGGGCACCGCGCGACGGCAGCCGTGATCCGGGCGAAGCTGGCGAGCGTGCTGGGACTGGGCTAGCCGGAGGACCCGACGAGGCGCTCGACGCCGGCCTCGTCGATCGTCCGCTTCAGCCCGTCCTGGAGGGAGACCTTCGGCTCCCAGCCGAGCAGGTCCTTGGCGCGGGAGATGTCGGGCTGGCGGATCTTCGGGTCGTCAACCGGTAGCGGCTCGAAGATGATCTCGGAGCGCGAACCCGCCACCTCGATCAC
>DATDKQ010000325.1:0-4169 GCA_036519915.1 Solirubrobacterales bacterium
AGGCCCTCGCGGAGCTCCCGGATCGTGCGCTTGTAGGCGGCCTCGTCGTCGCCGCAGAGGTGCGTCCCCCAGCGAGTGCCGTTGTGGACGTGGGGGACCTCGTCCGCGAGCAGGTAGTCGAAGACCTGAGCAATCTGCTCCTGACCGCGTTCGACCAGCACCTTTCGACGGTGGGAGTGGCGCCACATCGCTTTCTGCTCCGACGTCGAGTTGAAGAGGGCGAGGCGGCCGAGCAGGTCATGGGCGTAGACCGAACGGAAGTAGGCGAACCCGACCGGGTAGTCCCCCCAGCTGCAGCCGAGCTCCTTCGGCATCAAGAGCGAATGCAGTCGGGCGTGCCGCATCTCGTCCCATGTCTGGCGCGCCATGTCGACGTGGAAGTCCCACGGCATCTCCGGGTGCTCATGTGAGTTGCGAGCCATCAGCTCGGCCGCGCAGATCTCGGCATCCATCAGCGCGTGGAAGAAGTGACGCTGCTCCTCGGACTCGACCGGGACGTGGTTCTCCTCCGGGTCGTTGACGTAGAGCTCGCGGGCCAGGAAGGGATCGCCCTCGGCGGTCACCTCGACGAACTCGTCCCGGGCCGGCTCCACCAGCGGCGGCATCACCCTCAGCCGGCGCGGCTCGGCCTTGAGCCGGATCTCCATCGCGCCGAGGTCATCCGGCCAGCCGCCTGCTTCGCCGCCCGCCCCACCGAGCTCGGCGATGTGGCGCTCCTGCCGGTCGGCCACCTGGGTGAGCAGACGGAGCGAGGGCTCGTCGGAGACGGGGTCGAGATGCTCGAGGTGGAGATCGAATGCCCGCAGGAGCGCCGGCTTCGCCTCGCCGTAGGCCAGCTCGATGTAGGCCGCGGGAGTGTCCGCCGCCCCGAGGCGGTCGAGCAACGCCGCCAGCTGATCGGACGGGGCACCCGGATAGTCGCTCGGATGGCGAAGCTCGTAGAGACGGCGGCGGATCTTGCTGATCGCCCGGGCGTCGTCGTGTAGGTGGTCGGCGAGTGCGTACTTGACCTCGAACTGCGGCGCCAGCGGTAGCCAGCCCGAGGAGAGATGGACCAGCTCTCGGAGCAGGTGGAAGTAGTTCGAGAACCGGATCGCGTTCTCGTCCACGTCGTAGCCGAGCCGGAGCCGGTCAGGCGGTCGTGCCATGTCTCGATCCCTCCTCTCGTAGACCCTCATCACCGTCCTGCTCGGCGAGCAAACGCCGCTTGTGACGGCCGACCACGCTCGGCAGCAGCCCGCCACCCGCGGAGACGTTGATCACCGCCCGGTCGGAGATCCGGGTGATCATCCCGGCGTAGCGCCCGCCGATCCCGAACGGGTTGATGTTGAAGCGCTTCAGACGCATCTGCACGTGCCCGTCTTCGACCGTCGGGAACATCTCCTCGGGCACCGGCACGTACTCCTGGACGATGAAGTCGCCCGCCTCGGCATGCTCCTCGATGATCCGGTCCCATTCGGCCTGCTCGGTCTCGATCCCGAGAGCGACGTCGTGGCCGCCGTACTCGGACGCGGGCTTCAGCACCAGTCGGGAGCGGTTGTTCGAGATGAAATCGAGCAGATCGACGACCCACTGCCCGTACGTCACTCTCCCCGGCCGCAGGACGCGGGTCCAGGGGATGGTGGCGGCGATCACCTCCGCCTCGCGCGGCTCCACGAGGTGCGCGAAGCGGGGATCCTCGAGCAGGGCCATGAGCTTCTTGTTGTTCGCGACCCGGGCGCGCGGGGGGTTGACCACGCAGACGGCGCCGTCCCGGTAGGCGGCGGTCAAATCGCCCTCGGAGAGATCCTCGATCAAGGCCCGCCGGTATACGAGGTGCACCGGCTCTCCGCCTGCGCGCAGCACCGACCCGTCGTAGGTGAGCTCGTCGGTGGTCGGGTGAATCGCCTCGATCCCCGCCTTCGCCGCGGCGGCGCAGATGATCCGGAACTCGGGCACTGAGGGGCTCCCCGGGGCGTCGACGAGCGCGAGCCGGGGCGCCTCGGGCAGCTGCGGCCCCTCCCCGCGCGCGGTGCGCATCGCCCGATAGGCGTCGCGCAGCGTCTCGATCAGCAGCGGCAGCATCGGCTCGTAGGCGGTGTCGAACTCGCCGTCGACCCGCGGCAGCGCGATCGTCCGCCTGATCCCCTCGTGGAGCACGTCGGTGTAGCCGATGCCGGCCGGCGAATCGGCGTTGAACTCGAGGAACTTGACCGTGTCGCCGGCCAGGAAAGCATCGAGCCGGCAGATCCTGAGCGGTCGCGGGTAGCCCGGATCGACCCGTACCAGGGAGTCCTCGAAGGTGGGGAGCGCGAGCTCCTCTTGGAGTCGCTCGTCCTCGGGGTAGGCATCGCAGAAGCGGTTCAGCACGGAGCCCAGCGCCTCGACCGCCCGGCGAACATGGCGGATCTGCCGCGGGCTGACGAAGTGCGGCATCAGCACGAACGGGATCGTGTGACCGTCGAAGACGACGTCGTTGGCGGCGAGCCAGGCCTCGAGCTCCGATTCGAGCTGGGCGCAGCCGTCGCCCAGCTTGGAGAGCTCGACGAGGTGCTGGAGCTTCAGGTCGCTTACCTGGTCCATCACCCCGACCTCCGATCAGTGCTGCTTCTTGGGGGTCACGCGCCCGTTCATGACCGGGCGCTCGAACAGGGTCGAGAGGACGACCTGCGTCTCGGTTCGGAGCACTCCCGGCGTCTCCCGGATGCGCTCCAGCGCCTCCTCGAGGTGCTGGGTGTCCGTGGCGCGCACATGCAGGATCGCGCTGGCCCCGCCGGCGACCGTGTAGGCGCCCTCGACCTCCGGATGCTTGGAGACCGCCGCGCTCACCTCGGCGCCGGAGATCCGCCCCTCGCAGAAGAGCTCGACGAACGCGTGGCTGTGCCAGCCGAACGCGGTCGGCTCGACCGTGGCGGTATAGCCGCGGATCACTCCCTCGGCTTCGAGCCGGTCGACGCGCCGCTTCACGGCGGGCGCCGAGAGCGAGACCCGCTCGCCGATGTCCTGGTAGGAGCGGCGAGCGTTCTCGCGCAGGAGCGCAACGATCTGCTCGTCTGTCTTGTCGGTGATCGCCATTCTGCGGCCGATGACGCAACGAATCGGGCTTGTGAACCCCTCCTTGCGCGGGAATCATAAATTCCGTAAGCGCATTGCGCAAGTGATTCTTCAGTCAGGAGGAGCGATGGAGGTGAAGACCGCAGAGGACACGGTGCTCCGCACCGCGACGCCGCCGGTTCCGAAGAACGACGAGATGCCGCTGCTCGGCATCGATCACGTCGAGCTCTACGTGGGCAATGGCGTCCAGGCCACCCACTTCTTCACCCATGCGCTCGGCTTCCGCGAGGCCGCCTACGCCGGCCTCGAGACCGGGATGCGCGACCGCTCCTGCCACCTGGTGGAGCAGGGCCGAATCCGAGTCGTCCTCACCTCGCCCCTGCACGGCAGCAACGACATCGCCCGCCACATCTCGGAGCACGGCGACGGCGTGAAGGTCATCGCCCTGGCCGTCCCCGACGCCGAGGAGGCGTATCGGGTCGCCGTTCGCCGCGGCGCCCGCGGGCTTCGAGAGCCCTATGCGGAGACCGACGAGAACGGCAGCGTTCGGTTGGCGACCATCGCGACTTACGGCGAGACGGTCCACACCTTCGTCGAGCGCGACGGCTATGAGGGCGCCTTCCTGCCGGGCTTCGAACCGGTCGAGGACGGCGAGGTGGGTGACTTTTTCAAGGGCATCGACCACATCGTGGGCAACGTCGAGCTCGGCCGGATGGAGGAGTGGGTCGCCTACTACGAGCGGGTCTTCGGCTTCACCGAGATGATCCGGTTCTCAGACGAGGACATCTCCACCGAGTACTCCGCCCTGATGTCCAAGGTGATGGCGGACGGCAAGGGCCGGATCAAGTTCCCGATCAACGAGCCGGCGGAGGGGCAGCGCAAGTCGCAGATCGAGGAGTTCCTCGAGTTCTACGGCGGGCCGGGCGTCCAGCACATCGCGCTCGCCACGACCGACATCGTCGCCACCATCCGCACCCTCCAGGACCGCGGCGTCCGCTTCCTGAGGACGCCCGACAGCTACTACCAGGAGCTGCCCGAGCGGATCGGGGAGATCGACGAGGACCTCGCCGACCTCAACGAGCTCGGCATCCTCGCCGATCGCGATGACGAGGGTTACCTGTTGCAGATCTTCGGCA
>DATDKQ010000326.1:0-2265 GCA_036519915.1 Solirubrobacterales bacterium
CGCGACGCGCTCTTCGAGGGCATCGCGGAGGCGAAGCCCGGCAACCACCTGAGCGACATCTCGCACGCGATCCAGACCCGGGTGGAGCGGGACGGGCTCTCGATCATCCGCAGCCTCGTCGGCCATGGAGTCGGCCGCGACATGCACGAGGACCCACAGATCCCGAACTTCGGGGATCCGGGCAAGGGCCCGACCTTGGAGCAGGGCATGGTCCTGGCGATCGAGCCGATGGTGAACGCCGGTGGGCCCGACGTCCGGATGGGATCGGACGGCTGGGCCGTCTACTCCGCGGACGACTCACTGGCCGCCCACTTCGAGTTCACCGTGGCCGTCACGCAGGACGGCCCCCGCATCCTCACCCCCTGGCACTTGGACTGAGGCCTGGTGGCCGCTAGGCCGACTCGGCCACCGCCCCGGACGGCACACCGCGCCTCTCGCGCGGGGGCGTGCGGGGGATCGCCAGGCCGGCAAGGATGGAGAGCACCAGCGACCCGGCGATCACCGCGAAGGCGAGGGCGAACGAGCCCTCGCTGGGTGAGCCGCCGCCGGAGATGATCGTCGCCACGAGCTGACCGCCGAAGGCGCCGCCGATCGTTCGCGTGATCGTGTTGACGCCGGTCGCGACGCCCGTCTGGTCGGCCGGCACGGCCTCCACGATCAGGTTCGCCATCGCCGCAAAGGCGAGCCCGATGCCGATGCCGAGCAGCCCCGCCGCGACGTAGACCTCGAGCGGCCGGGTGTGGGCGAGGGCGAGCATCGAGAAGGCCACCGCTGCGAAGCCACAACCGAAGATCAGCGGCAGGCGGGAGCCGAACCGCGCCTGCAGCGTCCCCGCGAGCGGGCCGACCAGCAGCATCGCCACGGTCGACGGCACCATGAAGAGCCCGGCCCCGGTGACCGAAGCGCCGAAGCCGAACCCGGAGCTCGTCGGGGTCTCGACGAACTGGGGAAGGACGATGAACGAGGAGTACATCCCGGCGCCGAGCAGGAACGCCGCCAGATCGGTGGTCCAGACCGGCCTGGAGCGCATCACCGTCATGTCGACAAGGGGATACCGCGCGCGCAGCTCGACCCCGACCCAGGCGACCAGGATGACGAGCCCGACCGTGATCAGGCTGATCGTCTTGCCCGAAACCCAACCCCAGTCGGTCGCCTCGCTGATCGCGAGCAGCAGTGCAGCGAGCCCCATGGAGAGCAGCGCGGCGGCGCGCCAGTTGACCCGCCCCGGCGCCTTGATCGGCGATTCCGGGATGAAGAAGTAGGTGAGGACGGCCGAGAGCACGACCGTCACCAGCGGCAGCCAGAAGAGCCAGTGGTAGGAGAGGCTGCCGACGATCGGGCCGGCCAGTACGATGCCGAGGCCGCCACCGACGCCCAGGATCGCCGACATCAGCCCGATGCTCCCGGCGACCCGCTCGGCAGGGAACTCATCTCGGATGATCCCGAAGGCGAGCGGGAAGATCCCGCCGCCCACTCCCTGGATGATCCGGCCGAGGATCATCGTGCCGATCGACGTCGCGAGGGCAGAGATCAGCGTGCCGAGGGCGAGGACCGCCAGCACGACCAGCAGGCTCTTCTCCTTGCCGTGGACGTCTCCGAGCCGCCCGATGATCGGCGTGGCGACGGAGGCGCTGAGCAGGTAGGCGGTGAGGATCCAAGCCACGGTCCCCTCGCTGGTATTCAGCGTGTGCTGGATGTCCGGCAGGGCCGGAGCCACCAGCGACTGAAGCAGCGCGAACGACAGCCCGCGATGGAGAGGACCGCCAGGGTGACCACGGGATGCTGGCGCCCTTCCTCCATCAGGCCCGCCTCGGCGTCATGGGCGCGATCTGCGGGCCGGTCTCATCGGGCACGGAGGCCCCGTCGGGGCTCGGCGACACGATCAGGACGGGCAGGGGACCGTGGCGCAGCATCGTCCGGCCGACGCTGCCGAAGAGGGCGGAGCGGATCGGACCGCGGCCCCGCGAGCCGAGGATGACCAGGTCGTAGTCGCCCTCGCGGTCTTCGCGAAGCAGGACCTGCTCGATCGGCCGAGGGCTGACGAGCTTGGTCACCGGGATTCCCCGGGGGACCCGCTCGACTGCTTGGCAGATCACCCGCTCGGCATCCCTGAGAAAGCTGTTGCGGAGCTCGGCGACCGCCTCGGAGGCGGCGCCGGTGTACGCGATGTACGGGATCTGCACGACGGCCGAGAGGATCGTCAGGCGGCCATGGGAGGCAGACGCGAGCTCGATCGAGGCCTCGAGTGCCCGGTCCGCCGCAGGC
>DATDKQ010000327.1:0-4327 GCA_036519915.1 Solirubrobacterales bacterium
TGCCCGAACTGCCTGGTCGAGGTGGACGGCTGGCCGGGAGTCCGGGCATGCACCGAGCCCGTGCGTCAGGGGATGGACGTCAGGCACATGAACGCGAGCCCCTCGCTGGAGTTCGACGCGATGAGGGCCACCGACCTGGTCGGGAGCCGGCTCACGCCGCCCGGCTTCTACTACAAGACCTTCATCCGGCCCCGGCGTCTGTGGCCGCTCTACGAGAGGGTCCTGCGGCACGCCGCAGGGCTCGGCAAGCTGCCGAAGAAGCAGGCCGAGCGGGAGTGGCACACCGAGTACCGCCGCCGCCACGCCGACGTTCTGGTGATTGGAGGCGGCATCGCGGGCATGACGGCCGCGCTGCAAGCCGCCGAGCTGGGCGCCGATGTCGTTCTCGTCGACGACGGCCCCGAGCTGGGTGGATCAGTTCTCGCCGGCGATATGGCCGGCGAGGCCAAGGAGCTGGCCGCGCGGGTTGCGGGAGCCGGGGTGGAGATCCTCGCGCCGGCGGCCGCGATCGGCTGGTTCGACGGGCTCGTGCCGGTCTGGTGCGGCAGCACGCTGCATCAGATCCGGGCCGGCGCCCACATCACCGCGACCGGCTCGATCGAGCAGCCCCTGATGTTCGAGGGCAACGACCTCCCCGGGGTGATGCTGTGCTCCGGCGCCGAGCGGCTCGCGTCGCTCTACGGCGTCCGGCCCGGGAAACGCGCGGTGATCGCGACCACCACCGATCGCGGGCTCGAGTCCGCGCTCGCCCTGCATGACGCTGGGGTCGCCGTCGCGGGGGTCGCCGACGCCCGCCCCGCGGGGGCCGACGAGGAGCTCGCGGCGCGGCTGGAGCGTCAGGGCATCCCGCTGCTGCGCGGCACCGTCGTGGTCAGGGCCTTCGGCCGCAAGAAGGTGAAGGGAGCGGTGGTCGCCACCCTGGGCAGCGACGGCCAGCCTGACGCGGGGACCGATCGCGGCATCGACTGCGACCTGGTGGCGGTCTCCGGCGGGAGCGTACCGTCGGGGTCGCTGCTCCTCCAGGCCGGCGCCAAGGCGCGGTGGGACGAGGGCGCCGGCGCATACGTGCCGGGCGAGACCCCGCCGGGCGTGTTCGCAGCGGGGGCCGTCGCCGGGCACGTCTCGCCGGACGACGCCGAGGCCTCCGGGCTGCTGGCGGGGGCGGAGGCCGCGCTCTCACTGGGCTACGCGGACGACCGGACCCGCGCCGGGCTGGCCGAGGCGCGCGAGAACCTCGGACGCGGCGATGGACGCGTCAGGGCGGAACCGCCGGCGGCGGCGCACGCCGGCCGCGGCCACGGAAAGTGCTTCGCCTGCCTCTGCGAGGACGTCACGACCGACGACATCGACTTCTCGATCGACGAGGGATTCGACTCGCTGGAGCTCCTGAAGCGGTACACGACGGTGACCATGGGCCCCTGCCAGGGGCGAATGTGTCAGCTCGCCTCGATCCGCAAAATGGCCGAGCACAAGGACGAGCCCCTCGACGAGGTCGGGCTGACCACCGCCCGCCCACCGTGGTCGAGCATCCCGATGGGTGTGATGGCCGGCAGGCCGTTCGAGCCGGCCAAGCGCTCCGCCGTCCACGGTCGTCACCGGGAGCTCGGCGGCGACGTGCTCTGGGCGGGCGACTGGCGGCGCCCCTACGACTACGGCGATCCGAAGGGGGAGACCATGGCGGTGCACGACGGCGCCGGGCTGATCGACGTCTCGACCCTGGGCAAGCTGATCGTCCGCGGGCCGCACACGGACCGGTTCCTCAACCTGCTCTACCCGAACCGGTTCGACAACCTGAAGCCGGGTCGGATCCGCTACGGGGTACTCGGCGACGACGCCGGTCGGATCTCCGACGACGGGACGATCTGCCGCCTCGACGACGAGTCGTTTTACGTCACCACGACGTCGAGCGGGGCCGACGCCGTCGAGGCCTGGTTCGCATGGTGGCTCGCCGAGTGGGACCTCGACGTTCACCTCACCGACGTCAGCCAGGGCCTCTCGGCGTTCAACCTTGCGGGGCCGCGCTCGCGGGAGATCCTCTCCGGGCTCACCGACCTGGATTGCTCGAACGAGGAGTTCACCTACCTCGACGGCAAGCGCGCCCACGTGGCCGGCGTTCCCTGCCTGCTCCTGCGGATCGGGTTCGTCGGGGAGCTGGGCTACGAGCTCCACTGCCCGGGCTCACTCGCGGAAGATCTCTGGGATGCCCTGATGGAGGCGGGGCAGCCCCACGGGATCAGGCCCTTCGGCCTCGAGCCGCAGCGGGTGCTCCGGCTCCAGAAGATGCACATCCTGGTCGGCCAGGACACCGACGCCGAGTCCAATCCGCTCGAGGCGGCGATGCCTTGGATCGTGAAGCTCGACAAGGAGGAGGACTTCATCGGCCGCTGGGCGCTGGAGCACGTCCAGGAGCGCGGGGACGAGAACAGGCTGGTCGGCTTCACGATGGCTAACGGCGCGGTGCCGACCGAGGGCGCCGCGGTGGTCGGGAACGGGGACCAGCCGGTCGGCCGGGTCACCTCCTCGCGCTTCTCGCCCAAGCTAGAGAAGACAATCGGGCTGGCGTGGGTCCCCGCGGCGCTGGCCGAGGACGGCACGGAGATCACGCTCGCCGACAACGGCCGGCGGCTGACCGCACAGGTGCAGACGACTCCCTTCTACGACCCCGACCAGGAGCGGCTGCGCGGATGAGCTTCGAGTTCCTGGCCCCCGATGCTGCCCGGCCGGTCAACGGGACGGCGCCTACCCTTCGCAGCCCAATCGAGTGGGCCCTCCGCGACCAGGGAGCGAACTTCACCGACCGCGCCGGTTGGCGGGTGGTGACCGACTACGGGAACCCCGCGGCCGAGCTGGTCGCGTGCCGGGAGTCCGTCGGCGTGGCCGACCTCTCCTACCTGGGCAAGCTCGAGCTCCAGGCCGAGGCCGGGATCGTCTCCTCGATCGTCGCGGAGCTCACCGGCGGCGGCGCGGTCGCACCGGGGAAGGCAAGGCTTCACGAGGGGGTCTGGTGGTGTCCGATCACGATGAGCCGCGTCCTGGCCCTGAGCCCCCCTGAGAGGACGTCAGAGGTGCGCGACCTCCTCGAGGCCGCCGCCTCTGCCGCTTCCTTCGCGTCCGTGGTCGAGATGACGTCGGCGTACGGGTCGAACGCCCTCGCCGGCCCTCTGTCCCGGGAAACGTTCGCCCGGACCATGGCACTCGACCTGCGGCCGGGCCACTTCGAGGTCGGCGACTTCGCGCCGGTGTCGGTGGCGCGGACGCCCGGGATGGTGCTGCGGCAGGAGCCCGACCTCTACCTGCATCTCTTCGGGGCGGGGTTCGCCGACTACGTCTGGACGGTCTTCGTCGACGCGGCGGAGCAGCTGGACGGGCGCGCCGTCGGCACCGCCGCCCTCGGCGCCATGGCGAGCACCGAGGAGGGCGTCCATGCGTGACCTGTTCCGGAAGCGCCGCATGTGGCGCCGGACGCCGGACCTGAAGGACCGCTACGACGTGGTCATCATCGGGGGCGGCTCGCACGGCCTGTCGCTCGCCTACTACCTGGCCCGCGACCAGGGGATCACCGACGTCTGCGTGCTGGAGCAGGGGTACATCGGGTCGGGCGCCGCGGGGCGCAACACGACCATCCTGCGCTCCAACTACAAGACGCCCGAGGGCGCACGCTTCTACGACGCCTCGGTGCACCTCTACGAGGGTCTCTCCACGGAGCTGCGGTTCAACCTCCTCTTCTCGCAGCAGGGGCACCTCACCCTGGCTCACACCGACCGGGCCATGTTCGTGATGAACGAGCGGGCGGAGGTCAACCAGCTGGCGGGGATCGAATCCAAGGTGATCGGACCGGAGGAGATCGCGCGTCTCGCGCCGGCGATGTCGCTCGCCCCCGACGCCGTCTATCCGGTGATGGGCGCCCTGTATCACCCACCCGGCGGGATCATCCGCCACGACGCGGTGGTCTGGGGGTTTGCGAGCGGCGCGGACTCCGCCGGCGCCGAGATCCACCCGTACCGGAAGGTCACTGAGATCGAGCGCTCCAACGGGCGCGCCACCGGCGTGGTCCTCGCCGACGGACGTCGGATCGAGGCGGGCACTGTGGTCAGCACCACCGCCGGGTGGAGCTCGACGGTCGCCGCGATGGCCGGCGTGGAGCTTCCGATCACCACGCACATCCTCCAGGCCTTCGTGACCGAGCCGCTGAAGCCGCTGCTCGACATCGTCGTGGTCTCCTCCCAGATGCACGTCTACATCTCGCAGACCGACCGCGGCGAGTTCCTGATCGGGGCCGAGATCGAGCCCTGGACCACCTACCGCCAGCAGGGCACTCTGACCTTCC
>DATDKQ010000328.1:0-14623 GCA_036519915.1 Solirubrobacterales bacterium
CGTCGAGCGCGAGCTGGTCGGGGGCGAGTGCTCGTACTGGGCGTGCATACCGTCGAAGACGCTGCTCCGCCCGGGCGAGGCTGCGCATGCCGCGAATGAGGCGGCGGCGAGTGCCGAGGTCGACGTCGAGGCGGCGCTTGCCTGGCGTGACTTCATGGTCTCGGACTACTCCGACGCCGGACAGGAGCGCTGGCTGGCGGATCACGGCATCGACCTGCTGCGCGGCAGCGGCCGACTGGCAGGCCCGGGCGTCGTCGAGGTCGACGGCGCCCGCCACACCGCCGACCACGTCGTGCTGGCCTGTGGTGCCGACCCGATCGTGCCGCCGGTTCCCGGACTCCGGGAGCTCGAGGGCACCTGGACCAACCGTGAAGCCACAGGCATGAAGGCCGTTCCGCGCCGGCTGCTCATCCTGGGTGGCGGGCCGGTCGGGGCCGAGATGGCGCAGGCCGTGCGCCGCCTGGGCGGAGAGGTGGCGGTGATCGACATGGCCGAGCACCTGCTCGGCCGGGAGCCCGCGCCGCTGGGCGAGGCGCTCGGTGAGGATCTGCGCCGCGAAGGCGTCGAGCTCTTTCTGTCCGCGAGCGCGAACAGCGCGCGTCGCGAGGGCGATGACTACATCCTCGAGCTCGACGACGGGCGTGAGCTGCGCGGCGACCGGCTGCTCGTCGCCACGGGTCGCCGCCCGCGGGTCCGCGGAATCGGACTCGAAACCGTAGGCGTCGAGCCGGACCCCCACGGTGTTCCGGTCGACGCGCATCTCCGTGTGGCGGAGCGTCTGTGGGCGATCGGCGACGTCGTCGGCATCTGGCCGCTCACCCACGTCGGCAAGTATCAGGGCGACGTGGTTGCTGCGAACATCCTCGGGGAGCCGCGGAAGGCCAACTACGAGGCCGTCCCCCGTGTGACCTACACGGACCCGCAAGCCGCGGCGGTTGGCTCGGACGCGGGCCGCTTCCATGCGATGGTCCCGGTGTCGGAGCTACCGAAGACCGCCACCTACACGCGTGCGTACGCCGACAGCAACGGCTTCCTGACGCTCCTGAGTGACGGCGAGCGACTCACCGGCGCCTACGCCCTCGGACCCGAGGCGGGCGAGTGGCTGCAGCAGGCCACCCTGGCGATCCGCGGCCACGTCCCACTCGACGTGCTGAGAGACACTATCCAGCCGTTCCCGACGTTCTCGGAGATCTACGTCGAGGCGCTGAAGGTGCTCCGGGGCGAGATCGCTGCCGCGTCCAAGCCGGTCAGCGCGGGACCGCCGATGCCGAGCTAGGGCTTTCCCTACCGCGCGCATCCGGTTGCCCGAGTCCCAATCTCGGGCCGGGGGGTATGGCCGAGCCGACCACGTTGGTTGAGAGTTCGGCCATGACTTCCACCACGTCCTCGCGACGAAATTCGGAGCGACCTCTCCCTCCGCTCCTGTCCAGCGAGGCCGCAGAGGCCCCCGGTCGGGGGCGCTCCCCCCGTCCCCGGCCGGGCCTCTCCCAGGATGAGTACGCACCGCTTCCGGTTCCGGTCGCTGAACGCATCCGGCAGGTCCCTGGGGCGCTTCTGCTGATCGCCGGCTACTCCGGCACCCGATACCCGTGGCCGCACCGCTGGCGGTCGGTGCGCGAGCTGTTCCCGGGATGAGGTGGGAATCCATGCCGCGAGGGGTCAGAGGAATGGCGTCGCGGGCTCGGTCGGAGCTGGTCGACGACCTGATGGATGCGTACGTCGATTGGCGGGAAGAGTGCCTCGCTCTCCAGGAGGCGTACGCCCGGTGGTCGAGTGTCGCGCTGGACGATCGCAACGTTGCCTTCGCCGCCTACACGGCCGCTCTCGACCGAGAGGAGCAGGCGAGCTCGGTGTATGCGGAACGGACGCATCTCGTGGCGGATGAGCTCGCCTCCAGGCGCAGGCCGTTGCGGCGGCTGCGGAGCCTGGTCAGCACATGAGAGACGAAGGAGCGCCACGCGCGAGCCGGTGATCAGTGGCTGACTAGGAAGGCGCGTCCCTTAGATACGTCAGGGCGGCCAGCACCCGCCGGTGTTCGGTCGGGCTGGCCTGGAGGCCCAGCTTGTGAAAGATGCTGGTCACGTGCTTCTCCACCGCTGCGGTGGTCACGACCAGCGACTCGGCGATGCCCTGGTTCGACTTGCCCTGAGCCAGCTCCACGAGGACATCCCGTTCACGGGGCGTCAGCTCGTCGAGGGGTCCCTCGCTCCGGCGTCGCCCGACCATCCGGGCGACGACCTCGGGATCGAGCGCACTGCCTCCCGCGGCGACGCGGGCGACCGCATCGGTGAACCCCTCGACGTCCCCGACTCGCTCCTTCAGTAGGTACCCGACGCCCTCCGCGCTCTCGCCGATCAGGTCGAGGGCGTACTGCTCCTCGTAGTACTGGGAGAGCACCAGGATGCCGGTCCCCGGACGTTGTTCCCTGAGCTCGAGCGCGGCGCGGAGCCCGTCGTCACCGAGCCCCGGCGGCATTTGGATGTCCACCACTGCCACGTCGGGCTTGTGCGCCAGCGCCTTCCGCAGGAAGGCCTCGGCGTCTCCGGCCTGGCTGACGACGTCGAATCCCGCGTCCGTCAGCAGACGCGCGATCCCTTCACGCAACAGAACGTCGTCCTCCCCGAGGACCACCCGGACGGGCTCAGACACACCGCCACGTTATCCCTCACCCGCTTCGAAAGCGAGGCTGCGCTGGTGCGTAGGCAGCAGGCCGACGCTGAGGGGGGCGTAGGCTCTGACTGGTCGGTGACTGATCTCCTCGAAACCGTAATCGAGGTCCACGGCGGTCTGGAGCGCTGGAATCAGCTCGACACCGTCTCGACGCGCCTCTCCCAGGGCGGGGCCCTGTGGGCGCTCAAGGGCCAGGAGGGAGTACTCGACGACGTCGTCGTCACGGTGAGCCTGCACGAGGAGCGAGCCTCGCATCGCCCATTCGGTGCTGCCGACCGGCACAGCTCGTTCACCCCCGAACGCGTCGCGATAGAGACCGACGACGGAACCGTCGTCGAGGCCCTCGATCACCCGCGCGACTCCTTCGCCGGACATACGCAGGAAACGCCGTGGAGCACGCTTCAGCTCGCCTACTTTGCGGGCTACGCGATGTGGACCTACCTGACGCAGCCGTTCAGCTTCGCCCTGCCCGGTTTCGAGACCGCCGAGCTCGATCCGTGGGAGGAAGCCGGCCAGCGATGGCGTCGGCTGCGGGTGATCTGGCCGAACAACCTTGCCACCCACAGCAGCGAGCAGACGCTCTACTTCAATGACGACGGCCAGATGGTGCGCCACGACTACGACGTCGAGATCACCGGGGGTACGAACGCTGCGCACTATGCCTCGGACTACCGTGAGGTCGAGGGGATCAAGCTCCCCACCAAGCACAGGATCTTCCCGCGCACACCCGATGGCCAGTCGCTCGAGGAGCCCCTGATCGTCTCGATCGACCTCAGCGAGATCGCATACAGCTAACGCAGCGATCAACTTGACCGGGGGTAACTCGCCAATCCCAGCAGGGCTCCCGGAGACCCCCGACGAGGACGGCACCTCCCCTCGCCTCGACGAGAAGCACATGACGCGATTCCGAGGGCTCGGCCGCAGTCGCACGACCTCGCACGGTGATGTCCTTTTCGCCGCGGGCGATGAAGGGGCCGACTTCTTCGTCGTCGCGTCGGGGTCAGTGGCGATCGTCCAGGGCTACGGCGAGGAGAACCGGGTGATCGCCGTCTTCGGCCGGCACCAGTTCCTGGGCGAGCTCAGCATGCTCACCGGTCAGCGGCTCTATCTGAGCGGGGTGGTGAGCGACGGCGGAGAGGTGATCCAGGTCCCCGTGGAGAAGCTGCGCGAGCTCGTCGCCGAGGACAAGGCTCTGAGCGACCTGATCCTCGGTGCGTTCATGGCCCGGCGAGCGTTCCTGATCGACGCCGAAACGGGAATCAGGCTGATCGGCTCCCGGTTCGCGCCCGACTCGCGCCGGCTTCGCGAGTTCCTGGCCCGTAACCGCATGCCCCACCAATGGATCGATCTGGAGGAGGACGACGACGCGCAGGCCATGCTGGATGGACTCGCCATCGACCCAGATCAGACCCCGGTCGTGATCGCCAACGGCGGCGAGACCCTGCGCAACCCGACCAATGCCGAGCTGGGGAGGGTGATCGGCCTGGGGTCAACGGGCGCGACCCCGGCGCTCTGCGACCTCGTGGTCGTCGGCGCCGGGCCGGCCGGGCTGGCGGCGTCGCTGTATGGCGCTTCGGAAGGACTCGACGTTCAAGCGGTGGAGGCGGTCGCCAGCGGCGGCCAGGCCGGGACGTCGGCGAGGATCGAGAACTACCTCGGTTTCCCCGCAGGGGTGTCGGGTAGCGAGCTGGCCCAGCGTGCCGGTGTCCAGGCGCTCAAGTTCGGTTCGCGCCTGGCTGTGCCCGCCGCGGCGATGCGGATGACCAGTGAACCGAGGCGGCATGTAATCGAGCTCTCGAACGGCGAGGTGACGACCGGCCGCACCGTGGTCATCGCCACCGGGGCCCAATACCGCCGCCTCGACGTGCCCCGACTCGACGAGTTCGAGATGGGCGGCGTCTACTACGCCGCCACCCAGGCAGAGGCGCAGCGCTGCGCGGGCGATCCGGTCCTGATCGTCGGCGGCGGGAACTCGGCCGGCCAGGCAGCGATGTTCCTGTCCCGGCACGCGTCGCAGTGCCGGCTCCTGATCCGGGGCAGTGATCTGGGGAAGTCGATGTCGCGGTATCTCGTCGATCAGATCGAGCGCAACGACCTGGTTCGGGTCTGCCTCCGCACGGAGGTGGTCGAGCTCGGCGGCGACCGTGAGCTCGAGACGGTGACCGTCGCCGACACGCAATCGGGAGAGCGCAGCACCGTCCCCGCCAAGGCGCTGTTCGTCTTCATCGGCGCTTCGCCACATACCGAGTGGCTGGAAGGCCAGCTGGCCACCGACGACAACGGATTTCTGCTCACCGGGCGGGATGTCCAGAACGGGGCTCTCGCGGAGCACAACGGCGAGGCCCCGTATTTCCTCGAGACCAGCCGTCCCGGGATCTTCGCCGTCGGCGATGTCCGTTCCGGATCCATCAAACGGGTCGCCTCCGCGGTCGGCGAGGGGTCGATGGCTGTCCGGCTCGTCCATGACCGCCTCGCAGCGACCGAGCCGCTGACGGCGGCAGGTCCTTGATTTCAAATACAGTCGCCCGGCTCAAACCACACGGGATGCACGGACGCTCCCGTCAACCAGCTCCCAAGGGGGGAGGAGGAGATTTGAATGGTTCTCGCTGACGTCACCTTCGGCCAGGTGCTCCTGGCTGTGCTCGAGGTCTTTCTCTTCGCGGCCTGGCTGATGATCCTGTTCGTGATCATCAGCGATCTCTTCCGCGATCACTCGATATCCGGGTGGGGGAAGGCCGCCTGGGTGATCTTCCTGATCTTCGTCCCGTTCCTGGCGGCGCTCGTCTACCTGATCGCCCGCGGCGACGGCATGCGCGAGCGCTCCCTGGCCCAGCAGCAGGAGGCGCAGAAGCAGCTGGACACCTATATCCGCCAGACCGCCACGTCAGGCGGCGGCTCGGCGGCGGACGAGCTCACCAAGCTCGCGAAGCTGCATGACGAGAAGAAGCTCTCGGACGCGGAGTTCGAACGGGCCAAGGCCAAGATCGTCGCCTAGGCCGACCGGAGAGAAGAGGACCCGGGCTTCCAGTCCAGGGTGGTTTCGGAGCCGGGCTCGAGGACGCGGACTTCCACACCGGGCGACAGCTGACCGGCCAGGCGAGCGAACTCCCGGGGCGGCTCCGTCAGGCGGTCCGGCCGCAGCAGCCGTAGGCCGGCCGGATAGAAGGTTCCCCAGTGAATCGGCACGGCCACACGCGGCTGGATCATCTGGAGCGCGCGAGCCGCTCGCTCGGGATCCAGGTGTCCCTGACCGACGGATAGACCCCAGCCCCAGATCGGAAGCAGGGCCAGATCGACTTGCCCGAGCTCCGACATCTCCGGAGACAGGTCGGTGTCGCCGGCAAAGTACACGGTTCGGCCGCCGCGCCTGAGCAGATAGCCGAGTGCCTGGATCTGTGCGCCCCGGTGGCCGTCGCGGTAGCCGTCGTGGACCGCCCGCACCCCGGTGATCTCCACGTCGCCGACCGACACCGTCTCGCCGGCCCTGATCTCCTGGATGTTCTGGGCGCCGCCCTTTGCCGCCCACCTGGCGGCGTCCTGCGGAACGACCACGGGGGTACTCGAGGGGACGCGCCGCAGCGACGGCAGATCGAGATGGTCGCGGTGCAGGTGCGAGATCACCACCAGGTCCGCCATCGACGCGGTTCCAGAGTCCGGTTTCGGTCCCTGCCTGTGGAGCGGCCCGAGCCACCCGCGCAGCATCGGATCCGTGAGGATCGATAGACCGTCGAGTCGCAGCAGCACGGTCGAGTGACCGATGTATGTCAGCCGGTCCATCCTGGGGCGCTGTCCATCATGAGCCAACCGAGGAGGAGACATGGTCGAGCGTATGGATGACGTGCCCGCGGGGGTCATCGGACTGCGCGCGTCGGGCAAGCTCACCAAGGAGGACTACACCGACGTGCTCGAGCCCGCGCTCAAGGAGGCTATGGACTCGGGAGAGGCGCGTGTGGTCTTCGTGCTGACGGACTTCGAGGGCCTCGATCTCGACGCGACCTTCGAGGACATCAAGACTGGGCTGGGAGTGGAATTCGCCCACCGCAAGGATTGGAAGCGCCTGGCGATGGTGACCGACGTCGATTGGGTGGCAAGGGCAATGCGTATGTTCGCGTGGGCCATGCCCGGCGAGCTGGCCGTCTACGACGACCTCGACAAGCTGGAGGAGGCCAAGAGCTGGGCAGCGGGGTGAGCGGAGGAACCCAGCCCCAGAGAACCTGGATCAGCCGTCCGCAGCCAGCCCGAAGTGCTCGCGTAGGTCACGCGGCACCAGATCCCGGTACTCATCGGGATGCTTGGCGATGTAGCCGAGTACGAACGGGCAGAACGGGAGCACTGCCAAACCCTCTTTGCGCGCGGTATCGAGTGCGCTGGAGATCAGCCGGCTGGCGACTCCTTTCCCCTCGTACTCGGGTGCGACCTCGGTGTGGATGAACGCGATCAGGTCGCCGCGGCGGCGGTACTCCGTGAATCCCGCGACCTGATCGCCGTCGCGGATCTCGAACCGCTCCCGGTCGGGTGCGTCAACGACGCTGTACTGAGCGAGGTTCCCGCTCACTCCATCGAGCCTAGCGAGCCACGGCCGACGCGTCCGCCAAAGCGTCAGTGAACGGTGATCTTGCCCAGCCGCTTGCCGAGACGGTCCATGTCGACCCGGCCCGAGATCCCGGGGACGCTGCCTGAGCTCGTGTACTGCCAGACCCAGTAGCCGCGGCCCGCCCAGTTGTTCGCCGGCACGGTCGGCCTGGAGACGCCCCACTCGGCGACCCAGAGCGGGTACCTCGCCTTGGCGAACTCGGCGGTGTTGCCGGTCGCCGACCAGCTCGAGGCGTTCGTGTAGATCATCGGCTTCCGCCCGAGCTGCTTGGTGACCCGCTTGACGAAGATCCTGATCCAGGTCCGCAGGCTCGTCGAGGTCATCCCGGTGAACGGAGACTCGGCGTCGAGGACCGGGATCAGCTCGCCCTGCTGCAGCGAGCCGACCGCCGCGATGAAGATGTTCGCCTCGGCGAGCGCATCGGCCCGGGCGTCGGTGGCCGTCGCGCCGCTCGCGAAGGCACGGTGGTAGGCGCCGACGCGGATCCCCGCCGACTCGGCCGCGAGCCGGTTGGTCGCGAAATAGGGGTCGGGCCCGCACTGGGCGGGCTTGACCGTGCAGTCCGCACCGCTGCCGCGGCTCGCCTGTACGAAGGCGAACCGAATCCCGGATCCGGAGACGCTCGGCCAGTCGATCGCGCCCTGGAAGCGCGAGACGTCGATCCCGATCGCCTTCGTTCCGGCCTGGGCCGGAGCGGTACCGGCAACGAGGCCGAGCGCGAGCATCGAGGCGACGAGCAGGGCCCGTGGCAGCAGTCTTCCCATCGGCATTGGGTGAGCTAACACGCACGCTCGCCGGTAGGAGCGCTTCGGTGATCCGATGGGAGGAAAGCTGCGTATCGCTGAGCGTCAAACGCACGTGGAGCGGGTATTGAAATCTTGATGCACTCGCACGGGGAAGCGCCCGGCCTCACCGAGAGATTTGTCCACCAGGCCCTCATCTATGGCTCCGAGCAGGAGTTCATGGAAGTCGTGCTGCCATTCGTGGCGGAGGGGCTGAGCTCGGACGAGCCGACCCTCGTCGCGGTGCAGGACCGCCACGTGCGGAACCTGCGCGGAGCTCTCGGTGGTGCGTCCGAAGGGCTGACGCTCCTTGCGATCGAGGACTGGTACGAGACCTCGGCGCGCACGCGGGACAAGTTCGCGCGCTGGGTTCTGGAGCGGACAGGCCGTCCCGGCCGGATCCGCCTGATCGGGGAGTCGCCCTGGGCGCTGGGGCACCGGGCCCAGGTGCGCGACTGGGCCAGGAACGAGTCGGTGATCAACGTCGCCTTCGCCGGGCTCCCACTGACCTTGATCTGCCCATACGACGCCGAGGCCCTGCCCGAGGAGGTCCTGGGTCATGCCCGCGACACCCACCCGGAGATCGTGGATGGCGACGGCAGCTCCCCGAGCCGCTCCTACGTGGACCCGCGCGACTTCTGCGGGCGACTCGACGCGACCGTGGAGGCTCAGCGCCACGCTCCCTCCCTGGAGCTGCAATTCGGGCTCGATGACCTGGGTGTGGTCCGGCGATTGATTGGATCGTTCGCCCTCGACGCCGGCCTGACTGGCGCGCGCACGGAGGAGATCGTGCTGGCGGCCAACGAGATCGCCACCAACGCGGTGATTCACGGCCGGCCGCCCATAACGGTCCGGGCCTGGCACGGAAACGCCGAGATCATCGTCGAGGTGGCCGACGGCGGCGACGGCATCCAGGATGTTCTTGCCGGCCAGCTGTCGCCGGCCGCGGAGGTATCCGGTGGCCGAGGCCTGTGGCTCACCCGGCTGCTCTGCGATGCCGTTGAGGTCTGCAACGCGGGCGGCTGCATCGTCACGATGCACGCGGCCACGCCGAGCCAAGAGCGCGCTACAGCTGCCTGATCACGCTGCGGTCGATCTCGCCCGCGCGGGTGAATCCGCTGAGGGTCATCGTCAGGTCGAGCTCCGCCAGGAGCGAGCGGAGGACGGTCTCGACTCCGTTCTGGCCATCGAGCGCAAGTCCCCACAGGTAGGGGCGGCCCACGAGCACTGCGTCGGCCCCGAGCGCCAGCGCCTTGAAGACGTCCGCGCCCGACCGGATTCCGCTGTCGAGCAGGACCGCCATCCCCTCTCCCGCGGCGTCAAGAATCGGTGGGAGCGCGTCGAGTGAGGCGATCGCCCCGTCGATCTGCCGGCCGCCATGGTTCGAGACGACGATTCCGTCGACCCCGCGCTCTCGTGCCTCACGGGCGTCATCAGGGTGGAGGATCCCCTTGAGAACGATCGGGAGGGAGGTCGTGCCGCGCAGCCAGTCGAGTCGCTCCCAGGTGAGGCTCGGGTTCGCGAAGACCCCGAGGAAGTGCCCGACCGCCGCGCCGATGTCCTCCTCGGGCGGCTTCTCCAGTCCGGATTGGAAGACCGGATCCGAGAGGTACTGGGCGATCCCGATGCCCTCCAGGAACGGCAGGTAGGCCTGCTGGAGATCGCGGGGCTTCCAGCCGGGCAGGTAGTTGTCGACGGTGAGGACGATGGCCGAGTAGCCGGCGGCCTCGGCTCGCCGGACCAGGCTCGCCGCGAGCTCGTCGTCGTTGGGCCAGTAGAGCTGGTACCAGCGCGCCCCCTCGCCGTTCGCCACCGCCACCTCCTCCAGGGGCGTCGCCGAGGCCGTGCTCGTGATCAGCGGGAGGCCGACGGCCGCTGCGGCCCTGGCCGAGGCGAGCTCGCCCTCCTCGTGGAGCAGGGTCTGCACGCCGATCGGTGCGAGCAGGACCGGCGCCGGCATCCGCGTGCCGAGCAGCTCGACGGAGAGATCCCGCACGGAGAGGTCCTGGCGCAGGACCCGCGGAACGATCCGCCAGCGTCGAAAGGCCTCGAGGTTCGCCCGCATCGTGTCCTCCGACCCCGCCCCACCGAAGATGTAGGCGATCGCGCGGTCGTCGAGGGATTCGCGGGCGCGCTGCTCGAGCTCGCCCCAGGCGATCGGCAGCGTCGGGCGCTCGCCGGCGAGCATCCCCTTGGCGTAGATCTCGCGGTAGTAGTCGCCGAAGGGGGGAGGGGGCGTCTCCGAGGCCGCCATGGCCCGGGAATCTACGGTGCGGGTGGGGGCGCCGGCTTCTTGCCGGAGCGCTTCTTCTTCTTGGCGAGCGGCTTCGGGGGCTTCTTGATGTCGCGGCTGCAGTCGGTGCCTTGACAGAGCACCAGCCCCTTCAGCTTCTTCAGCAGGAACTTGCGGACCGGGAAGTAGCGGGAGTCCTTGTACTTGCTCTTCAGCTCGAGCGGGTCGCGCTTCAGGTCGTAGAGCTCGCGGCTTCCGTCCGAGTACTTGACCAGCAGGTAGCGCCCGGTCCGGATCGCCCGGTAGCGCGGGGCGACGATGGCGCGGGCGATCTGCGCCGTGTGGTCCTGGTCGAGATTCTTGACGTACTTGCTGAAGTGGACCCGACGGTTGGCGCTGGCGGCGCTCACCGGAGTCCCGGGCTCGTTGGTCGCTCCGGGTGGTCCGGTCTCGATCAGGATCGGGCGAGTACTCGCCAGGCTGGGATCGCGCGCGTAGGGCAGGAGCGAGCGACCGTCCTGTGGCAGGCCCGGCTGCGCATCGGCGATCTTGAGGATCGTGTCGGTGATGTCGCCGTTCCAGACCAGCGCACGCGGCTGCCCGGCCGGGATGCCCGGTCCGCGGATCAACAGCGGGACCTGGATCGACGCTTCGTACGGGGCGAACTTGCCCTGGTGCAATCGGTGCTGACCCTGCATGAAGCCGTTGTCCGAGGTGAAGATCAGGTACGTGTTGCCGAGTTGACCGCTGGCCGAGAGCTGGTTGACGATCCTCTCGATCGCGTCGTCCACCGAGAGCAGCGTCTCGAGCCGGTGCTGGTAGCGGGTCTGGATCTTTGCGATCAGCCCGGGACCGAACCGTGAGATCTTCCGGATCCAGCCGGGCTTGTCCTTGACGTTCTTCTCGTTGAAGCTCGGGTCGATCGGGAGCGGCGTGGTGGCGAAGGCGTTCTGGTACTTCGTCGCAGGGGTGGCCGGGTCGTGCGGAGCGAAGAACTGGACCTGCATATAGAGCGGGTCGTTCGAATGGTTCGTGAAGTGGGCGTCGATCCGATCCACCGCCAGGTCCGCGTAGACGTCGGTCTGGTAGGCGTCCGGCGGGTACTGGGCGAGGACCCCGTTCTCGTCGAGGGCGAAGTCGGTGTACGCGGACGGGGGCTTGATGAAGCCGTAGAACTCGCCCCGCCCGGCGCCGCCGTTGTACGGCCCCCAGCCCGGCGGGACGTAGGTCTCGTTCGTCTCCGTGCCGAACCCGTTCGGCATCTTGCCGATGTGGATCGTTCGGTAGCCCGCCTGCTGCAGCCAGACCGGCAGGTCGTTCTTGTCGTTGAACACGCCATAGCCGCCCTGTGGAGGGGTGTTGCCCATCACGTGGTGGTTGTGCGCGTACTCGCCGGTCTGGACGGTGATGCGCGACGGACAGCAGAGCGACATCGAGACGTACGCGTGCAGGAAGTTCGCTCCCTGCGCCCCGATCAGGGCCTGCGTCTTCGGCATCGCGATCAGGTCGCGCACCGTCTGGTCGTCCGTCGTGAACATGATCACGTTCGGCTTGCTGCTGGCCGCGTGCGAGCGCTCGCCGCGCACGAGCAGCACGAGCAGGGCCAGGCAGGCGATCCCGGCGAGGACAAGCGCGCCCCTGCGCGTAATGCGAGGGTGCGCCGCAGGCGAAGCCGAGGCGCAACCCGTTTCCTGACCTGTCATCTGGCGACCATAACGACGGGACCCGGGCGAAGTTGCGGACGCCCACCATGAAACGGGTTGCGCCTCGCTCCTCTGCGGCGCACCCTCGCCTATAGGGTTCCGGCCAGGGAGCGATGGGATTCCTCGAACCCTCACCACCGCCGTTCGACCTCGAGGAGTGGCAGGGGAAGCCGCACCTCAGCAGGCTGAAGCCGCTGGTCCAGGACTGGGGCGGGAACGGGTTCGGCTCGCCGACCTTCGTCTACTTCGCCTACGCCCTCAAGCTGGTCCTGTTCAGCGCCGGGGCGCTGGTCGTGATCTCCCTGACGCCTGGGCTCGGCTCGCCCTTCGACCTGGGGGATTGGTGGACCCAGCCGATCGTGTTCGAGAAGTTCGCGGTCTGGCTGCTCCTCTGGGAGATCCTCGGACTGGGCGCCGGTTCGATGCCGCTCAGCTTCCGCTTCAGCCCGCCCATCGGCGGGGCGCTCTACTGGCTGCGGCCGGGGACCGTGCGGCTGCCGCCGTGGCCCGACAGGATCCCGTTCACCCGGGGGACGACACGCACCTGGCTCGACGTCGGGCTCTACGCGGGCGTGCTGGCCGCCGGAGTCTTCCTGCTTGGCGCCTCCGGCGTGGACCGGTCCGGCGACTTCGCCGGAAAGCTGCCGCCGGCGGGCATCGCCGCGCTGCTGGGGCTACTGGGCCTCCTCGGACTGCGAGACAAGGTGTCCTTCCTGGGCGCCCGCCCCGAGATTTACTGCACGATGCTGGTCGTCGGGCTCTTCCCCGTCGAGCACTGGGTCGTCGCCTGGCAGTTCGTCTTCCTCTTCATCTGGTGGGGGGCGGCGTCCTCCAAGCTGAACAGCCACTTTCCCTTCGTCGTCTCGACGATGATGAGCAACGCCCCGCTGATTCCGCGGTCGGTCAAGCGCCGGCTGTGGCGCGACTACCCGGAGGACATGAGGCCGTCGCGACTGTCGGCCGGGATAGCGCACCTCGGCACGGTGCAGGAGTTCCTCTGGCCGGCGCTGCTGGTCTTCCAGGACAACCCGACGATCAGGACGATCGCGATCGTCGGGATGATCCTCTTCCACGTCAACATCACGGCGATGTTCCCGCTCGCCGTGCCGCTCGAGTGGAACCTGTTCATGATCTTCGGGATCCTCTTCCTCTTCGGGCACTACGGCGACACGCCGCTCTCGACGCTCGACGATCCGCTGCTGATCGCGGTCCTCGCAGTTCCCTGCCTCCTGCTGCCGTTGATCGGCGGGAACCGCCCGGACAAGGTCTCCTTCCTGCCTTCCATGCGCTACTACGCCGGCAACTGGGCGACCAGCGCCTGGCTCTTCAGGAGAGGGAGTGGGGCGGAGGAGAGGCTCGACACCCACATCAAGAAGCCGGCGCGGACCATCGTCGAGCAGGTCGGTGACATCTACGACCGCGAGACCGCGCTCTATCTCCTCAACAGGGGACTCGCCTTCCGGGCGATGCACTCTCACGGGAGGGCCCTGAACGCCCTGCTCCCGCACGCCGTCGATGACGTGGACCGGTACGACGTGCGAGAGGGCGAGTTGATATCGAACGTCGTCAACGGCTGGAACTTCGGGGACGCGCACTTCCACAGCGCCCAGCTGCTCGAGGCCGTTCAGGAGCGCTGCAGGTTCGATCGGGGAGACGTGAGGCTGGTCTATCTGGAGTCCGAGCCGACGATGCGAGGCCGGGGCTATCAGCACTACGAGATCTGGGACCCGGTCGACGGGCTGCTCGAGGAGGGGACGGTGGCGGTGAAGGACATGGTGACGAGCCAGCCGTGGCTCGACGAGTCCTTCGACTTCCCGGTGGTGGTCGAGGGCGGCGCCGCCGGCCTCGAGGAGGCCATCCCGGTCGGGGGCTCGGAGTCGCCTCGATACTCGCCGAGTCGTTGAGCGACGCGATCGTCGTCGGCTCGGGGCCCAACGGCCTCGCCTGCGCCGTCGAGCTGGCGCGGAACGGCGTGCAGGTGACGATGCTCGAGGCGGCCGACCGGATCGGGGGCGGCACGCGGACCAGCGAGCTGACGGTGCCTGGGCTGCTGCACGACGACTGCTCGGCCACCCACCCGATGGCGGTCGGTTCGCCGTTCCTGCGGTCGCTGGACCTGGAGCGGCATGGGCTCGAATGGCTGTGGCCCGAGATCGATCTGGCGCATCCGCTGGACGACGGCAGCGCAGGGGTGATGGTGCGCTCGATCGAGGAGACGGCGGAGGGGCTTGGCGAGGACGGAGCGGCGTGGCGGCGGGTGTTCGGCTCGCCCTCGGCGCACTTCGAGGCGCTGCTCGAGGACATCCTGAAGCCGGTGCTGCACGTGCCGCGGCACCCGCTGCGGCTGGTGCGCTTCGGGGTGGCTGCCGCCGCGCCGGCAACGCTGCTCGCTCGCTCCTGGCGGACGCCGCAGGCGAGGGCGCTGTTCGGCGGGGTCGCGGCCCATGCCTTCAGCCTGATGAACCGGCCGATGAGCTCGTCGGTGGGGTGCGCGCTGATCAGCGCCTGTCACGCCTTCGGCTGGCCGGTGGCGAAGGGGGGCTCGCAGGCGATCACCGAGGCGCTGGCGTCGGTGCTTCGCTCGCACGGAGGGACGATCGAGACGGGCATGCCGGTTTCGGACCTGTCGGAGCTGGGCGGG
>DATDKQ010000329.1:0-3730 GCA_036519915.1 Solirubrobacterales bacterium
GCTCTCGCCCGGCGTCGCGTCGAACTTGCCGCTCAGGCCCGGGACGTACCAGCGGTGGACGACGTCGGTCGAGCAGAGCTTCAGGACGACCGCGGTGTCGACCGGGACGACCAGCTCGTAGTAGGAGTAGGTCCCGTCCGGATATTCGTAGCGCCAGATCCACTGCTGGCCGCAGGCCCTGATCTGGAGCGGCGCCGTCTTGGTCCCTGCGGGAATGCTGAGCCCTCGCTGTGCGGTGATCAGCGAGGCGGCCTGCAGTCCATCGGGACCCGACGCCTCCACCTGCTTCGCGTTGTCCGTCTTGATCACGCCGAGCACGAAGGCGACCAGCGCCAGGACCGCGAACGCCCCGGCCGTCCCGAGCTGGGCGGGCCGGCGCACCACCAACCGTCGCGGCTGGCGCCCCCGCGCGGAGCGGAAGCGCATGACGAGCGCCAGCAGGGCGCCGTTGATCACCAGGAGCAGGACGATTCCCGCGACGAGCATCACCCAGTAGAGGGTGTTGAGGTCGTCTGCGTTCGGCGAGTGGCCGCCGGGAGGGCTGAGGAGCGCTAGCAAGGCGGCGTGAGTCTATTAATTCGCCCGCTCGCCACGCCCACTCCGGCGCTCCTGGCTGGCTGGCCAAATTCGTCCCGCCGTCTGACAGAATCGGCACATAGGACGAACGGAGGAGAATGCATGGCCCAAGACGGCGACGGATCTGACGGGACGGCACAGCGGGCGCTGCGCCGGATGGCGGAGTCCGACCCGGAGCTCGCGGCACGACTGATCCTCCAGTCCCTGCCCGCGGCCGCGGCGAAGCTGCCGGAGGGCATGAGCTACAGGCTCGAGCTCGACGGCCTCGGCGCCTGGACCGTCAGTTCCTTCGGCGGTCGAGGAAAGGTGGCCGAGGTCCTCGCCGGAGCCGATCTCAACGGAGAGGCATTTGCGATCTCCACCGACGCCGAGACGCTCGCCAGGGTCGCCTCCGGCCGGAACCCGGTCGGCCCGCTGATGAGCGGACGGCTGAAGCTGCGCGGTCGCCGGCGCAAGGCGCTCGCGCTGCGCCGACTGGAGACCGACGCGGGACCGCGTGATCTCGCCCGCCTCGGCCACCCCGTGGATGCCGACCTCGTGTTCCGCTCCCTCCCGTACGCCATCGAGCCCGAGTGGACGCGCGGGCACCACTTCACGGTCGCCTACCAGCTGGTCGGCGAGGGAGGCGGGACCTGGCGTGTCGAGGTCGACGATGGCACTGTCAGGGTGGAGCAGGGTCTTGGCGAGAGCCCGGACGCGATCGTCCGGATCCGTTACTCGGACTGGCTCGCGCTGCTCTCGGGCGAGCTGACGCCGCCCGACGCGATGCGGCTCGGGAAGACCGAGGTCGAGGGCCAGATCCCCCCGGTCACCAGGCTCGGACGCTGGATCGACCGGGCCGAGGGCATCGACGGCCCGGAGCTCGAGCGCGAGCAGCGCCAGCGCCGCATCCAGTCCGAGAACGCGGGCAGCTGGGGCAGCAAGGTGACGGCCGGCGGCGACGGCGGCGACGCCGGCGACCCGGCCGAGACCCGCCGCCCGAAGGGTGGGCTACTGAACTACGAGCAGCTCTACGCCCTCTGGGAGCGACAGAACTGGCGCGCGCACGAGCTCGACTACTCCGTCGATCGCGAGCATTGGCTGATCAGCCCCGGGGAGGCGCAGCGGCACACCGCCTTCAGCGTCGGCAGCTTCTACGTCGGAGAGGAGCGGGTCACCGCGGACCTGGCGCCGTTCCTGCTCGCGGCGCCGAGTGGGGAGGTCGAGGCGTTCCTCGCCACCCAGCTCGTCGATGAGATGCGGCACGCGGTCTTCTTCGATCGCTGGGCGAGCGAGGTGATGGGCCTCGAGTCAGGCAGCTTCCGCGAGAGGCTGCATGAGATCGAGGACCGGATGCTCGGCCCCTGGCACTTCCTCTTCGACGACTCGCTGCGTGAGATCGCCAACCGGATCAAGGACCGCCCCGACGATCTCGAGCTCTTTGTCGAGGGCATCGTCACCTACCACATGGTCACCGAGGGGGTCCTGGCGATGCCGGGCCAGCGGATCATGATCGAGTACACCGCCGATCACGACCTCTACCCGGGCTTCAACGAGGGGTTCAGTCTGGTCGAGCAGGACGAGCACCGGCACATCGCCTTCGGTGTCCGCTTCCTGAAGGACGTCTGCGACGAGCGTCCGGAGATGAAGGGAGTGATCGTGCGCCGTCTCGAGGAGCTGCTCCCGAAGGCGGCCGAGGTCTTCTGCCCGCCCGAGGCCGACGACGCCTCTGACTTCGTCTCCTACGGACACCACTCCTCGCAGATCTACGGTTTCGCCTACCAGGCGCTGAAGCGCCGCATGGCGGCAATCGGGATCGAGATACCGCCGCCGGAGCGGCTGATGCCGGGCCCGGTCGACTTCGGCGGGTTGGCGGAAAGGCGTGTGCTCGCTGAGGAGGCTGCGGGCTCCTAGCCAGCCGGCCGCGCCGGGCGTTCGGCTTGATCCGAGAAGGGTTCGATGCGAACATATGTTCGTGTCCGGGGCTGCATCGATCCTGCACGCCGACGCCGACGCGTTCTTCGCCTCGGTTGAGCAGCGGGACGATCCGAGTCTTCGCAGCCGTCCGACCATCGTCGGCGCCGGCGTGGTGATGGCCGCGAGCTATGAGGCCCGCGCTTATGGGATCGAGGGCGGGATGAACGGGTGGCGGGCGCGCCGGCTCTGTCCCCACGCGGTCGTCGTCCCGCCGCGGTTCTCCGCGTACACGGATGCGAGCAGGGCGCTGTTCGACCTGTTCGAGGAGACGGCGCCACTCGTCGAGGGCCTCTCGCTCGAGGAGGCGTTTCTCGACGTGCGCGGGTTGGAGCGCATTTCGGGGACGCCGCGGCAGATAGCCGAGCGGCTGCGACGCCGTGCGCGTGAGCGCGTCGGGCTCGCGGTCACCGTCGGGGTCGCGCGGACGAAGGTGCTCGCCAAGATGGCGAGCTGCGCCGCCAAGCCCGACGGCCTGCTGGTCATCGAGCCCGAGCGCGAGGCAGAGTTCCTGAGGCCGCTGCCGGTAGAGGCGCTCTGGGGGGTTGGCTTCGCCACCGCGGAGAAGCTTCGCGCCCACGGGATCAGCACGATCGGCGAGCTCGAGCGGCGGGACGAGGCGGAGCTGGCCATGTTCCTCGGCGGACATGCGGCGCGGCACCTCCACGCGATCGCCAACCGCCGCGACCCGCGGCGAGTTCGTCGCGGCCGCCCGCGGCGCTCGATCGGCACCCAGTCCGCCTTCGCCGGCGGCGGGAGGTCGGGATCCGATCTCGACGCGCTGCTGGTGACCCTGGTCGATCGAGTGACGCGAAGGGCGCGTGCTGCCAACCGGGCCGGCCGGACCGTCACGCTTCGGTTTCGCTTCTCCGACTTCTCCCGCGCCACACGCTCGCGGACGCTGCCCCATCCGACGGCCGGAACAGGCGCGATCCTCGCCGCCGCGAGGATCCTGCTGGCCGCCTCCGGGCCCATGATCGACCGGCGCGGCATCACACTGCTCGGGATCACGGTCGCCAACCTGAGCACCGAGGCCCAGCTCGAGCTCCCGCTCGAGCCGCAGGTGAACCCCGCGCTCGACCTCGCAATCGACGAGATCCGCGAGCGCTTCGGGAACGACGCGATCAGGCGCGGCTCGACGTCGCCCTCGACGCCCCGGCACTTCACGCAGGTCTGATGCCACGGACCTGACTGACGGGCT
>DATDKQ010000330.1:0-10120 GCA_036519915.1 Solirubrobacterales bacterium
GGATTCGCGTACGACAACGAGCGCCCCCGCCATCGGGTTGAGCTCGAACCCTTCTGGATCGACCGCGCTCCGGAGACCAACGCCACCTACATGACCTACCTCGAGGAGACCGGTTCCGAGCCGCCGATGTATTGGGAGCGCGACGGTGAGGACGGCTGGGTCCGTACCGCGATGGGCCGAACGCAGGAGGTCGACCCGCGCCTGCCCGTTGTCCACGTCTCCTGGGACGAGGCCGATGCGTTCGCGATCTGGGCGGAGAAGCGCCTGCCGACGGAGGCCGAGTGGGAGGCCGGCGCGCGGGGCGCGAGCCGCGAGCGGGCCAACCTCGACGAGTTCTCCTTCGGCCCGGCGCCGGCCGGCGCCTACGCCGACGCCCCCTCGGATTGCGGTGCCGTGCAGATGCTGGGTGACGTCTGGGAGTGGACGAGCTCCGACTTCACCGCCTATCCCGGCTTCGAGGCCTTCCCCTACCCGGAGTACTCGGAGGTCTTCCTCGGCGATGAGCACAGGGTGCTGCGCGGTGGAGCGTGGGCGACTCGCCGCAACGTGATCCGAATCAGCTTCCGGAACTGGGACCTGCCCATCCGCCGCCAGATCTTCGCGGGCATCCGTTGCGCCACGAACGACGTATGAACAGCATCAACGCCGCAGCCACCGACCGAATCACCGTCGAGGTCAACCTCCCTCCGGGCGGTCCCCTGTCGGGAATGGCCGCGGACGTCAGGGCCGGTCTCACCAGCCCCTTCAAGGAGCTCTCGCCGCGCTACTTCTACGACGAGCATGGCTCCGAGCTGTTCGAGCAGATCACCGAGCTCGACGAGTACTACCCGACGCGCTGCGAGCGCCAGATCCTCCTGGGTGAGTCCGAGAGCATCTGCGAGGCCGCCAACCGGCCCGCCAGCCTGATCGAGCTCGGGTCCGGGTCGGCTCGAAAGACTCGCGTGCTGCTCGACGCGATGCGGGGGGCGAGCTGCCTGGAGACCTACTGCCCCGTCGACATCTCGGAGGAGATCACCCGCGAGACCGCGGAGGCGATCGCCGCCGAGTACGAGGACGTCAACGTCCACGGCCTCGTCTGCGACTTCGAATTCGATCTCGAACGGGTGCCGGTCGAGGGTCCACGCGTGATCGCGCTGCTCGGCGGGACGGTCGGCAACTTCGCACCGCACCAGCGCGCGGGTTTCCTGCGGCGGATCTCGAACCTGCTCGGACCGGAGGACCGCTTCCTCCTCGGAACCGACCTGGTCAAGGACCCGGCGACCCTCGAGGCGGCGTACAACGACTCAGAGGGCGTGACTGCCGAGTTCAACAAGAACGTCCTGGCCGTTCTCAACCGGGAGCTCGGCGCAGACTTCGACCTCGAGTCATTCGAGCACGTCGCCCGTTGGGATCCGGAGAACCTCTGGGTGGATATCCGGCTGCGCTCCCTCGCCAACCAGGTGGTCAACTTCGAAGCGCTCGACATGCTCGTCCCGTTCGGGGCCGGGGAGGAAATGAGGACAGAGATCTCCACCAAGTTCCTCCGACCGGGCCTGGAGGGGATCTACGCCGAGGCCGGCCTCGAGCTCACCGATTGGTGGACCGACCGCGAGGGCCTCTACGCACTCAGCTTGGCGCGGGCCTCGAGCTCCAGCTCGTAGCGCTGGAAGGTGACCGACTCCCGTCCCCAGCGGGGGGCGGTGTCGGCAGAGGTGACCACAAAGCCCTGCTCGCGGTAGAGGTGCGCGGCGGCCCGTAGGTCGGTGAAGGTCTCGAGCCAGACCCGCCGATAGCCGTGATCTTCCGCGAACGCGAGCATCTCGCCGAGCAGCCGCCGCCCGAGCCCATTGCCCCTCACCTCGGGACTGAGGACAACCCAGCGGATCGCCGCCTCGCCGTCACCCTCGTCGCTGAGGCCGATGGAGCCGGCGTGCTCGCCGTCCAATTCGACGATCCGGATCGCCTCACGGTCGCCCGGGAAGCCGTGCTCGGCGGCACGAGCCACGGCCTGGGCGACGAAGTCCCCGAACCTGGAGTCGACGCCGTACTCCTCGCCGTAGATGCGTCGGTGGTGGGCGACGATCGCCTCGAGGTCGCCTGCACGGAGCTCGTCGCGAACCGTCGGCTCGTTCACGCCGTCACCAGCCTCGGACTCGGTGCGCGCGGCGCCGCGGGTACGGGTTCCGGGCGCACCCGGACCTGACCGCCGTGGCAGCGAAGCAGCTCGCAGAGCTCGGCGGTACGCAGGAAGGGGTCGGCGACCAGCCCACGGGTCGCCAGCGAGATCGCCGCCTCGATCCGGCCGCCGCGCTCGGCCACCAGGTGCGGCCCGGGAGGAAGGGGGCGGGAGTCCAGCTGGGAGAGTCCCTCGAGTGCGGCGTCGTCGCGTCGGGCGGCGAGCCTCAGGGTCACTGGACGCTCCCACGCTGCCCTCCGGTGCAGCTCGTCATCCGTGCGAGTTCGGCTCGGCAGCGCCATGAGTCGATTATGGCCAGGTTCACGATCTACGCAAGATGTTGTTGTCACCGAATCGATCGTGATTTACGATCAATCACGGATGGAGCTTCGCCAGCTCAGATACGTCGAGGCTGTCGCGCGACACCGCCACTTCACGCGCGCGTCCGAGGAGCTCCACATCGCCCAATCAGCCCTCTCCCACCAGATCCGACGCCTGGAGGCAGAGCTCGGTACGGAGCTCTTCACCCGCAACAGCCGCTCAGTGACCGTCACCGAGGCGGGAGAGGCCGTGGCGGCGCGTGCGCGGGGCGTCCTCGATCAGGTCGATGGCCTGCGCCATGAGGTGGACGAGCTTCGGGGTCTGGTGCGCGGCGAGATCAGGGTCGGCGCCACGCTGCCGGCCGGGGAGGTCGACGTCCCAGGGGTGCTGGTCAGCTTCAGCGAGGCCTACCCCGGCATCGAGGTCGAGCTGCAGGAGGGGACCGCCGGCGAGATGCTCGCCCACCTCGCCGAGAACCGAATCGATGCCTCCTTCTGCCTGCTCGCCGAGGACCCCCCGCCCGAGATCGCGGTCGAGCAGCTCAGCGAGGAGGAGATCGTCGCCGCCTTTCCCGCCGGAGCGGGACCGGACCGGGAGCGTGTCACCGCCGCCGAGCTCTCCCGCCACACCCTGATCACGCCTCGATCCGGCTCCTCGATCAAGCAGGCGGCCGACGAGTTCTTCGCCCGCGCCGGCAAGACGATGGACGTCTCACTGGAGAGCGGCGATCCCTTCCTGCTGCGCTGCCTCGTGTCCAGCGGCTTCGGTGCCGCCGTGCTGCCCTCCTCTCTCACTCTGCGGGAGGGCCCGCCGGTCGACGTTCGGGGCCTGCGCCCGGCCGTGCGCCTGCGTGCCACGCTGATCTGGCACGACCGACGCCACCAGACACCCGCGGCCCGCGCCTTCATCGACTTCATCCGGGCCGAGGCCCGCAGCTAATTCCCGACGAACTGCCCGTGGAAGCCGTACGGGATGTGGTGCGGGACCTCGGCGCGGGCCAGTTCGCCGAGGTCCGTGGCGTCCAGCACGAGCAGGAATGATCGGCCGGAGCTCGCGTCGAAGACGACCGAGAGCAGCACCCCCTCGTCCTCGCCCTGCGCTCCGGGCGCCGCGACGAACACAGGCTCGCCTGGGCTGCAGCCAGCCTCGGCCCATTCGGTCGTCGAGCCGCTCTCGACGTCGGCCTTGACGATCGCGTCGAGCCAGCCCGACTTCGCGTCGACGCCCCAGACATAGCGGTAGGGGCGCTCGTTGTTGCGCCCATAGTTGATCCGCGGCAACTCGAGACCTTCGGCGAGCTGCTCGTTGGTGACCGCGCCCGAGCCGACGTCGATCCGGAAACGGCGCAGGTCGCCTCGAGCCGCCGGCTTGCCCTCCCGCAGACGGTCCAGGTAGAGGTCCTCGACGATCTGCGCGTTCGCATAGGTGCACGCGTCGACGACCACCGAGCCGTTCTCCTCGTAGGCGTTGGCGTGGTGGAAGCTGAAGAAAGGGTCGGTCTCGAAGGGCCCGGTCGCCTCGCCGGTTCGCCGGTCGATCAGCGTGATCCTGGTGCCGAGCTCCGGCTTCCAGCGGTAGTTCTCGATGTAGGGTCGCCCCGAGAGCGGGACGGTGATCGGGTTCACAACGAATGGGAACTCGGCGAGGACGAGCCAGCGCTCGGTGAGCCCGAACGAGTGCATGTAGGCGGGCTGCCTGACCGGGAGCTCCGCGGTCACCTGGGGCTTGGTGCCGCCGGGACGCAGGAGGTAGAAGCGGTAGCGATTGCGGGGGCCGAGCTTGGCCGCGTAGTTGAGCATCCCGCCGCTCCCGCGATCGAGGTGGGGGTGCGCGGTGGTCAACATCCCCGGAGCCTCGTAGGCGACCCCGGCCGTCTCCAGGGTGTCGCCGTCGAATTCGACGGCGATCGGTGTCTCGGTCATCGAGATGTACCGCTCGCCCAGCTTGACCAGGTTGACGTTTGCGTTGTCGGTGAGCTTCGGCGAGAAGATCGACATGGCGCGCGCGAAGAGCGAACGGCACGGGTCGGTGGCGAACTCCGAGTAGACGATCTCGCCCTTCTCCTGCGCTGCGCGGTACGCCCTGGTCTGGAGAAAGCGGTTCGCGTAGGAGACCTCGCCGTCCGCGATGCCGAAGCGGTGCAGCATCGCGAAGCCGTCGAACCAATGGTTCATCGTCTGGCTGCCGACCTCCCACTTGGCGGGCGCGGTGCGGACCAGCGAGCCCTGCAGCCAGTCGGGGAGCCTGCCCTCCACCGGCAGGCGGTCGATGTGGGTCTCGTCATCGAGTGACTCGAACCCGGCGGTGAGGCCCCGGTCGGTGGCGGGCTGGATGGTCTCGGCAACCTGGCTCATGGCTTCTCCTGAATAGTTCAATCCGTACGATTCGCACCGTATCGTATTCTGCCGCGGATGGCAAAGACCCGGCTCACCCCGACCTCGTACGTCGTCCTCGGGCTGATCGAGCAGATGCAACCCGCATCGCCCTACGACCTGAAGCGCGCGGTGGCGCTGGGCGTCGGGCAGTTCTGGTCGCTACCCCACACCCAGCTCTACTCCGAGTGCGAGCGCCTGGCGGAGTCGGGGCTGCTCACCGAGCGGCGCGAGGAGTCGGGCAGGCGACGGCGCATCTATCGGCTGACCAAGGCCGGGGCGGAGGAGCTCGACCGCTGGCGGGCCGAGCCCACAAGTGAGCTCTACGAGCTGCGGGATGCCGGCCTGCTCAAGCTCTTCTTCGGCGCCGACGCGCGGAAGCTCGCCCCGCGGCAGCTCGAGACCCACGAGGCCAAGCTCCGCGAGTACGAGGCTCAGCTCGAGGAATGCCGCCGGATCGAAGCGCCCGAGGGGATCATTCACGCCATCGAGGCCGGCATCGGCCACGAGCGCGAGTACGTCCGCTTCTGGAAGCGGCTAGGGCGCTAGGGCGTCGATCAGCTCGCCGAGCTTGTCCGACGTGGTGAGCGGGGTGATCACCGGGAGCGTGATGCCACCCTCGACGAAGGCCTCCAGCCGCTCGCGCATCTGCTCCGGCGAGCCGAAGATGAACATCTCCTCGATCAGCTCCCATGGCGCCACGGCCGCCGCCTTCTCGCGGTCCTTGGCATTCCAGGCCTCGACCATCTCGTCGATCCGCTCGCCGTAGCCGAGCCAGCGGTAGAAGGCCTCGTAGACCGGCACGGTTATGTAGGAGGAGAACATGAAGCGGGCGAGCGGCTCGATCTGCTCGCGCTCGCCCGGGAGGCAGAAGAAGCGGCAGAGGAGCTCGAACCCCTCGGGGGCCCCTTCCAGCTGAGCGACGACCTTGGGAAGGCCTTCCAGCGGCAGGAAGTTCGTGAAGGCGCCGTCGCCCTTCTCGACCGCGAGCCGCAGCATCTTGCCCCGCAGCGCGGCGACGATGATCGGCACCCTCTCCTCGGGCGGACGCTCGAGCTTGAAGCCTCCGTCCGTCCGCTCGCCGGCGAGGGCGGTGCGCAGGAAGTCGATCCTTTCCGACATCTTGCTGAGCGGCTTCTCGAACGGCATCGCGTTCCACCCCTCGATGATCCGGTCGGAGGAGGCCCCGATGCCGAGTGCGAAGCGGCCGCGCGAGGCGTCGGCCGCGGCCGCCGCCTCCTGCGCCAGCAGCGCGCGGCCCCGCTGCATCACTCCGACGACGCCGGTTCCCAGCCGCACCTTCTCCGTCCAGGCCGCGCCGAGGAGGAGCGGCGAGAAGCCGTCCGGCCCGTTCGTCTCCCCCGACCAGAGGTCGGTGTAGCCGGCCGCCTCGGCGCGCTTGTAGAGCTCGCCGTTGTCGGCGAGCGGGACGCCGGTGAACGGCACGGTGAGTCCCCAGCGCTGCATACCAAGGGCGACCCTATCTGGGGAGTTCGGATAGGGTCGCGCCGATGGAGAGAGCGTCGGCCGGAAGGGCCCAGCTGGATGCGTCGAAGCTCGACCGCACGGAGATCATCGGCATGGTCGCCGCCGCGGCGCTCGTGCTCAGCCTCTTCCTGCAGTGGTACTCCCTCTCCACCGACCCGAGCGTCGTCCAGCGGGGGAACGATCCGGCCAACTGGGCCTGCGGGGTGGGGGACTCGAGCTGCAGCGGCTGGGAGACGTTCCCGATCCTCCGCTGGCTGCTGATCGCAGCCGCGGCCGCCCCCTTCATCCTCTCCTGGATCGTGATCCGCGGACATGCCCTCTCCTGGCCCCGCGGAGAGCTGACCGCGATCGTCGGTGCCACCGCCTTCGTGCTGATCGCCTACAACGGTCTCGTCTCCAAGCCCGAGAACGGCCTCGAGATGAGCCTCGGCATCGGCTACTGGCTGGCCTTGCTGGCCTCGATCGGCATCTTCGTCTCGGGAGGCTTCCGCGCGGTGGAGAGCGGCGGCGGGGCCCAGCGAAAACCGCCCGCAACGTTCTAGCCTGACAGTCGGTGGCCGACGCCGACGAACATGTGATCTCGCACGACCTCCGGGACCCGACGCACCCGGACCGCAACCTGGCGCTCGAGCTCGTCCGGGTCACCGAGGCGGGCGCGCTCGCCGCCGGCCGCTGGGTGGGCCGCGGCGAGAAGGAGAGTGCCGACGGCGCCGCGGTCGACGCGATGCGGCTGATGCTCGACACCGTGCCGATGGACGGCGTCGTGGTCATCGGCGAGGGCGAGAAGGACGAGGCTCCGATGCTCTACAACGGCGAGGAGATCGGCGACGGCAGCCCGCCACGAGTGGACATCGCGGTCGATCCGCTCGAGGGGACCACCTTGGCCGCCCGGGGGATGCCTTCGGCCCTCTCGGTGATTTCGCTCTCGGAGCGCGGCACGATGTTCGATCCCGGGCCCGTCTTCTACATGGAGAAGATTGCCACCGGCCCGCGGGCAGCCGACCTGCTCAGTCTCGAAGACCCGCTCGAGGACGTGGTCCGGAAGATCGCCGAGCGCAAGGGCGGGGAGCCGGGGGACGTCACGGTGATCATGCTCGACCGCCCCCGCCACAAGGAGGCCATCGAGGCGCTGCGTGAAGTCGGCGCCAGCATCCGCTTCATCTCCGACGGCGACGTCGCGGCCTCGCTGTTCGCCGTCATGCCGAACACCGGAATCGACCTGCTCTGGGGCGTCGGCGGCACGCCGGAGGGTGTGCTGTCCGCCTCGGCGATCAAGTGCCTCGGCGGTCGCATCCTCGGCAGGCTCTGGCCCCGCGACGACGGGGAGCGCAAGTCAGCGGAGGACGCGGGCTACGACCTCGGCAGGGTGCTCGACACCGACGACCTGGTGGGAGGGAACGACGTCTTCTTCGCCGCGACGGGTGTCACCGACGGCGATCTGCTGGACGGCGTCCGCTATCTCGACGACGGCCACGCGACGACCGAGTCGCTGGTGATGCGCTCGCGCTCGGGAACGGTGCGCCGCGTCCAGGCGACCCACGACCGCCCGAAGCTGCGCGAGGTGGTGGGCGGCAGGTACGGGTAGCTAGCCGTCGAGCGGCAGGGACCCGGTGTCGTCCTGCTCGTGCCGGAGCGAGTTGATCACAGCGCCGGCGAGCATCACCAGGCTGATCGCGTAGAACCAGACCAGTGCGATGAGAATGAAGCCGATCGTTCCGCCGATCCGGTGCAGGTCGGAGATGTTGTTGAGGTAGAGGGGGAAGATGTAGTTGCCCGCCGAGGTGACCAGCGCGAAGAACAGCGCCCCCGGCCACACGGAGCGCCAAGGCATGTGGCCCTTGGGAACGGCCCAGTAGATCGCCGAGATGATGAGGAAAGTGGCGAATAGGCCGCCGATCACGACGATCGCTGTCCGGACCGCACCCCACTGGTCGAGGCCGAACGGCAGACTGTTGGCACTCGTCAGCACGGCGCTCTCGACTGTCGGCACGGTCACGCTGGCCGCGAGCAGGAGGAGGAGCGCCAGCAACATGACCAGCGACCAACGCTTCTGCTGCACCCACCCGCGGCACTCGACGTGGTAGATCCGGCAGAAGGCCGTGTCCATCGCGCCCCAGAACGAGGCCCCGATCCAGACCCCGCCGACGGCGGCGGCGATGCCGATGGTCGTGGAGCTGGCGCGGACCCGATCGATCGCATGCTGCAGCGTGTCCTGCTCGATGTTCGGGAAGAGACGCTGGATGTCGCGCACGACGCTGAGCTCGATGTCCGAGCTGTTGACGACCTGGCCGAAGATGAAGAGGACGAGGAGGGCGAACGGGAAGACCGCCAGCATCAGGTTGTAGGCGACCATGCCGGAGAGGCCGGTGATGTTCTCCTTGTAGGCGCGGTTCCAGAAGGCCCGCAGCCAGGGGCGGTGCCAGAGCCGCCACGAGCGATCCGGGTCACCCGGCTTCGGCATATGACCGGTCGCGCTGTCACGTGCCCTCGCGTCCACATTCATGCGTAACGAACGTCCGCGGAGGGGTACCTCGATGGGCGGCCGGAACTTTCCCCGAAAATGGTTGTTCTTCCCTTGCCACAGGGGTTGCGCGGGCACCGGTGTGCGTTGACTACAAAAAGTGAAGTGGCTACCATGCGAACGGACGTTTGAGGAAGACTCAATTTCGAGGTTCAGAGATGCAATTCGACGCGGAGCCGGCTTCACCGCTCCGCGTTTTTCTGGCCTTCAGGGGGTATTTCAGTAAAGGTCTTTTCGTTAGCGGCCGAATTCAGTCAGGCCCGCGATAGAACTGGGTAAGCCAGGAAGCGAAACCACAGCCAGGAAGGAAGAGCGTAGGCGAATGCTGGTAGCGGAGATTCAAGAACTTGAAGAGGTAAAGACGCTGGTCACAAAGGGCCAGCAGTTGGGCGTGCTCACCTTCGGCGACGTCGCCACCGCTGTGTCCGAGGTCGAGCTCGACGAGTCAGACGTCGAGGACCTCTACGGACACCTCGAGAAGGCCGGCATCGAGCTGGTCGAGGATCTCGACCCGGCGCAGAAGGCGGCGGCGGAGAACGAGCGTTCCGACGGCAAGCGGGGTCGCAAGCGCCAGAAGGCGCTCGACCTGAAGCCGGACATGACCACCGATTCCCTGCAGCTCTTCCTCAAGGACATCGGCAAGGTCAGGCTGCTCACCGCCGCCGAGGAGGTCGACCTCGCGAAGAAGATCGAGCGCGGCGACCTCGACGCCAAGCAGAAGATGGTCGAGTCGAACCTTCGGCTCGTCGTCTCGATCGCCAAGAACTACCGCAACCAGGGCCTGCCCTTCCTAGACCTGATCCAGGAGGGCACGCTCGGCCTGGTGCGTGCCGCCGAGAAGTTCGACTACCGCAAGGGCTTCAAGTTCTCGACCTACGCGACCTGGTGGATCCGCCAGGCGATCGCCCGCGCGCTCGCCGACAAGGCGCGGACCATCCGCATCCCTGTCCACGTGGTCGAGAAGCTCAACAAGATCGGCCGCGCGGAGCGCAAGCTGGTCACCGAGTTGGGGCGTGAGCCCACCCCGGAGGAGATCGCCGAGGTCACCGGCATCGAGCCCGAGGAGGTCGACTCCATCAAGCGCTCGGCGCAGGCGCCGGTCTCCCTCGAGAAGCCGGTCGGCGACGAGGAGGAGTCGGAGTTCGGCCAGTTCATCGCGGACGAGCGTGCCGAGTCCCCCTTCGAGCGTGCCGCCGAGCTGCTCACCAAGGAGGCGCTGAAGGAGGCCCTGGAGAACCTCTCCTACCGCGAGCGTCGCGTGCT
>DATDKQ010000331.1:0-7312 GCA_036519915.1 Solirubrobacterales bacterium
TCAGGGCGGCCGTGCGCCTTTCCGGGTGCGGATACCAACCCGGCCGGTACGGAAACGGGGGATCTCACTGCGGGCGTCCCACGGTGACACTCATCGGCGCGCTACGCGCAGTGTTGGAAGGGCCAGTCGGACACCAATGAACGGGCCTGCCCATTCAGCCGAACAGCGGTGGAAAGAAGGTGATTGAGCTTCTTGAACTCGTTCAGTCTGTACGCCGAGGCGCCGAGCCGGTACTTGGCTGCGATGCGATCCCAGATATCCAGCCAGTGAGAGCTGAGAGCCTCATCGCCGGGAGGGGGCGGGATGAGTCGAAGCGAGCTGTTAGTCGAGGAAATCGTCCTGCTGATGCCTTCGAGTGCGTTCGCAGCTGCCTGGATCTTGAACGGGTACTGCTTTGCCAACCTGACGAAGCGCTTCGACAGGCGACCGGTCTGCTTATCGGAGCTCTTGCATATGGGATCCGCTTGCGCCGCGTACTCGGCGCGGGTCGCGGCGGCACTCGCGGAAGCTGCCGATGCTCCGACCAGCACGGTTGAAAGAACGAACGCAAGGAGCGCTTTACGCATGACCCTCTCCCTCTTTAGCCATCACAGGTTCTGGCAGTACTGAAAGCCGAAATTCGCCATGAGGCCGCGTGTCTGCACATTCATGGATCCGAGGCGCCTAAAGAGCTTGTCCAAGGAGCGCCCGTGAGCCATTGCCGCGGCGATTTGCTTTGCAACCGGACTCTGGGCGCGAAGCATCTGCAGCCAGGTGGCGATCACCTGAGCGTCAGCTGCCGGTGGCTGGAGCGCGCCCAATTGGTCGACGCCGCCGCTGAAAGCAACCTCTGACTTCCGATACCTGTGTGCCGCCGCCTTGAACCGACCCTTCTTCATCGGGCGTAGGACTCTCCCCTTCGGGCCAAGCGCCCGCCTCTCGGCGGCCTCAGTGCTCTGACAGATCGGATCAGCCTGCGCGATGTACTCGGCGTGGGTCGAGGCGGCTTCAGCCGGGGGGGCCCAAAGGGCGATCAGCCCCAGAGACGTGACAAGCGTGGCGACGGCTCTACGCATGCCCTCTCCTTCTGGTCACACGCTCACCCCGCAGACCTGAAAGCCGAACCCATCGGTGGCTCTCTGGGCGGCAGCGTCCCACGCGTTAGCTCGCTTGACTTGCTTGAAGTACTTGCCGATCCCAGGGATCGGTCGATTGAGAGCTGCGGCAGCCGACGCGGTAAGCGCGTTGGCTTGTCTGCGGTCATCGAGCCAGGTTCCGACCGTTCCCGCATCGGCTGCGGGGGGCGGCACCGCCGCGATCTGCTCGACCAGAGTCACGTCAAGCTGAACAAACCGCGTCAGCGATTTGGACGTGCGCCTCGTCGCATTCAGCCAAGCTTTCAGTGACCCCGACACTGCAAGGTGATCCCAGCGCTTGGCGTTCTTGCGATACGCCTTGTATGCGGCGTTCTCCGGGCCGACGAAGGGCTGGCAAATCGGGTCAACCTGGGCGACATATTCAGCCCGGGTCGAGGCGGCATCGGCCGGGGCGGCCCAGACGGGGATCAGCCCCATTGAGAGAACGAACGGCATAACCGCTTTCCGCATGCTCTTTTTCCTTCCTTCCCGGGCGGTGCGCTTCCCCTTGGCCCTCACTGAGACCCCAAAAGTGCAGCAGGGACCTGCACAAGGATGGTGGGAGAGCGCGCGCCGAGGCACCTCAGCTTCCGGTGCTTCCCGCTCTTGAACTTCCGAGTTCTCGGGGCTACCTCCGCGTAGTAGGAGCCGGAGATTTCCCCCAGGGGCCTTTCAAGGGTCCCGGTGAAGCCGCCTATTTCGGTCGTGGCGGAGGCGACCGGTCTGGCGGTCCCATTGGGCTCGACACGGAATAACGTCACCTGCCGATCCCCCATACAGGCGAAGGTGTAGCCCTCCGCGCCGACCCCACCGCCGAAGGCGTACGTGACGCCGCCATGCCGGTCGATGATGCCCAACACATCGACGTCGATACTTGATCTGATCCGCTCGGTCTTGGCCTCCGCCGCGGCAGGCAGGACCGTGACCAGCGCCATCGCGACAGCCATCAAAACAAGCTTCCGCATGCTCCCTCTCCCTCTCTCAGGTTCCCTACCCGGAACGAAAGTACCGGCCCGATTTACACCTCATGTAAGGCGGCGTAAGCTGGACTCATGGCCGGTCGCCTGCTCGACTACGCCGGTCCTGTGTTACGTGCCGCCCGCCAGGGCGCCGGCGCGACGCAGCGAGAAGTCGCTGAGCGTGCGGGGGCGAGCACGGCGACCGTTTCCCGCCTTGAGAACGGCATAGCGCTCCCGTCCGATCCGCTGATCGACGCGATCCTTGACGCCTATTGCGTAGTCACTGGCGTGCCTCGGCTGGAGTTGCTGGAACGTGCTGCGGCCGATTGGCAGAAGAATGACTACGGCGAGGTGAAGGGCCTTTAGGTCTACCCACGCGTCGTGCCCGCCGGTATCTCGCGCCTTGACCGTTGCGTTTTCCATGCAATGCGGAAAGCCGCTGCTCGTCCAAAGCGGCTACACCGTCAGGCCGAGCCACTCCGTCAGGCCGAGCCCACCGATCAAATCTGCCGCATGCCGATGATGTTGCCGTCGGGGTCTTTGAAAAACGCCCGGCGCACACCGCTGGCCAGCGTGATGACGCCGTCGACCTCTACGCCCCTGCTCCTCAGATCGCCGACCTCACTCTCGATGTCCGCGACCTCGAATGCGGCCACCGTTCGATCGATCGGCGTCATCGGCCGCTCGAAAATCGCCAGTCCGGTTCCGTTGCCACAGCGATAGCGGACGGTTTCCGCGACTTGGGCCTCGACCTCGAAGCCCAGCTTTTCCTCATAGAAGCGGCGGGCCCGCTCGAGGTCGTTTACAGCCAAAGTCGGGGCTACCGGTGCATTCGAAAGCATCACTCCTCCCCTAGTGCCAATGCTCTTCCGACATCGCCCGCGCAGTATCTCGCGAGGACCGCTGCTTTCCATGCAAAGCAGCAATCGGGTCGAAGTGGCCCGGCAAGGACACGCTCAACGCCGGTCCGGAGAAGGACACTCAGGTCCAGTAGGGAAGCGCCGCTTTCCATGCACTGTGGTGTACCTGCGGGCGACCGGCTAGGGTCGGCGGCGTGGACCGGGAAATCCTCGACGACGTACAGATCTTTGCCGAGATCGAAGTGGTGCCAGAGGGGCTCCAGTAGGGCTCCGAATGGGAGAGGAGCAGGATGGCGAGCCATGACGTGGTGGTCGTGGGAGCAGGGCTGGCCGGGATGTCGGCGGCGCTCGATCTGAAGGCGGGGGGCGCCGATGTGGTCGTGTTAGAGGCCCGCGATCGGCCTGGTGGGCGGGTCGTGCAGACGCATATGCCCGACGGGCGCCTCGTACAGCTCGGCGGCGAGGTGGCCGGCGCCTTCCAGACGGCCTACCGCGGACTCGTCGAGGAGCTTGGGCTGACGCTCGAGTCCGCCTTCCCCTCGATCCCCGGCGAGGACACCTACGCGCTCGCCGAGGGGCGCTTCGTCGGCAAAGATTTCCCCTGGATGACCGACGAGGACCGAGCGAGCTACGCCAAGGTCGAGCAAGCGTTCCGCGAGCTGGTCAAGACCGTTGACCCCGACGACCCCTGGTCGCACCCGGAGGCCGATCGGCTCGACCGGCTCTCGGTCGGGGCCTGGATGCGCGACGCCGGCGCGACACCGAACGCCGTCCGTGCCCGCGAGCTCGCCTCGCTGGCGCTCTCCTGCGAGTCGGTCGAGCGCACCTCCCTGCTTTCCGACCTGCGCAAGGAGGCGGTCGCGGGCGGGGAGGGCTTCTACACGTACGAGCAGTGGGAAAGCCACCGCGTCGCCGAGGGCTCGGGAACGGTGCCGCTGCGATTGGCCGAGGAGGTCGGAGCCGCCCGCATCCGCTACGCGACCCCGGTAGAGCGGATCAGGGTCGCACGCTCGGGCTGCGTCGTTACCAGCCGCTGCGGCGAACGCTTCGAGGCGGCGGCGGTCGTCTCGGCGGTGCCGGTCGGCCCACTCCGCAACATCCACGTCGAGGGGGTGAGCGAGGAGCGGATGGCCTCACTGCGTCGCCAGCACAACGCCCTCGCGGCCAAGGCCGTGTTCGTCTACGCCTCGTCCTTCTGGAAGAAGCAGGGGCTTAACGGAGAGCTCTACTCCGAGATCGGCCTGATCGGCGGTGCCTGGCCCCAGGTGGATGGCGTCCTCTCCACACTGGTGCCGCCCGAGCGTCTCGCCCCGCTGATTGCCACCCCGGAGGAGGTGACCGAGGCGGAGCTGACCGAGGAGATGGCCGGCGCCTTTGGCGAGGGCGCGCGCGAGACGCAGGCCTTCTTCCTGCGCCGCTGGGGAGTGGACCCCTGGACGCAGGGCTACATCACCTCCTGGCGCCCAGGAGACCTGCTTGCCGTCGGGCCGCTCCACGGCACCCACGAGCCGCCCTTCTACGTGTGTGGCTCCGACCAGTGGGTCTGTGGGTACATGGAGGGCGCGGTCCGCACCGGCCGCGCCGCCGCGGCCGCCGCGCTCGAGAAGGGCTGAGCGACTGGATCAGCTTGCTGGCGTTCGCATGCGCGGGTCGATGAATGGGAGGTCATCAAGCGGGGACAAAGCCTCCAGAACGGTCTCGAGCGCCTCGATCTCCTTTTTGATCTCAGACGTGTCCAACCCTCGTCCTCCTCTGGTACTACGCCCGGTACCAGAACGGCAGCCGCCGCCCAATGCCGCCGAATCGCTCCGCGTCGGCCTGCGGTCAAGCGAGGGCCATCTCCGAGCCGTCCGATGCCACAGGGTCGGGCTGGCGCATCATGCGAAATCCGTTGAGCTACACGAGCAGGCCGGCCAGGATCGGGACGAGCAGCCCGACCTGCAGAGCGCGCGGCCGCACGTCGGTGTTGATTGTCGACCTCGAGCCCGCTTCCCCGGCCGCGTCCCCGGAAATACGCTCTCACCACCACCCGGTCCCAAGCGTCAAACGACGTCGGGATCAAAGGTCTCCAGCGCCTTGGCGCGAGCATGGGGCTCGGAGACCTCAAGCCCCCAGGACCGCCGCACGATCTCGACGTTCTCCTCCGACATCGCCCGCCAGTATCTCGGCCCGAAGCGCCACTTTCCATGCAAAGCGCCGCTTCTCGTCCAAAGCGCTACTCCGACAGCCCGGCGGTTTCAAGGGCCTCGGCGCGGGAGCCGAACCACGCCACGCGGATGATCTTGCCGTCCTCGACTGTCCAAACCCCGGCGTTGTGCTTCCACCCGACTTCGACCCCGCTCGCCCGGCCTCTCGCTTGGGTGGACTGGACGGAGACGACGTGGTCGCCTGCATCGATCAGCTCCTCGAGGCTTTCTTCCAGGTTTTCCCAGGTCTCGGAGTACTCATGGAAGAAGATCCGAAGGCCCTCGTGTCCGCGGTAGACGCGCCGCCCGAAGAGGTCGCTGAATGGGCCCGCCGAGTTATCCCATTCGACCTGCGGGTCGTACAGGGCGAGGACAGTTTCAGAGTCACGCCGGGCGGCGGCAGCGTAGACCCGTCGCACGATCTCCACGTTCTCCCGCGACATCGCCTACTCCCGCAGCCCGGCGGCCTCGAGGGCCCGGTCCTTGTCGCCGTAGTCCTTGAAGTGGGTCAACAGGCCATCCCGGAACGTGGCGACGACCGCAAGAGTGAGCTCGGTTTCGACACCGCTCTCGACGCCGCGCCCGCGGGCCGTCCCCAGCGCGAGCACCCGGTCACCGAGATCCCGGACGTCGGGGTAGTCAGTCCGGAAGTCCACAAAGAGATCAACAAGGTCCCTGAGGAAGGCTCCCACCCCGGCGTGCCCGACGTAGGTGCCCGCGACTCGCGGCTCGAAGACGATGTTCTGGTCGTATCGCGCCAACACCGCCTCGATGTCTCCCCGGTTGAAGGCCTCGGCGGCCTCGAGAAACCGCTCCACGTTCTCCTCCGACATCGCCCACGCAGTATCTCTCGGACGGGTGCTGCTTTACGTCCAAAGCAGCGGTCGCCCTATCGGTGTGACGAATTTGACGAATACCAGCGACTTTTTGAACAGATAAGCAGCGAAGTGGGAGGCAGAACTACCCTTACGAAACCGAAGGTCACAGGTTCGAATCCTGTCGGGCGCGCTGAAGAATCCCCGCAAACGTGAGGGATTCTTCGCGTTTCGCAGGTCTGCCGCCGCCAAGTTGGCCAGCAATCAATTGCCAATCAATCGGCGGGTTGACCACCGGGTTCCAAGTAATTTAGGGTGGGCCTTGGAACGGTTGCTGGACTCGCTGGCGAGCCGAAGTCGACCCGCCATTTCGTCTGACGAGCCGAAGCCGACCCGCCATCCCGCTCGGTCACCGGTCCACTCGAAACCAACGAGGCCTCCCCGTTGCCTAGGCAGACGGTCACAGCCTCTATAAGGAGCACGGCTGCTCCGAATACCTAAGGGAGTGATCCACATGGCTGTCAAGGCCGATACAGCGGACGCCACAGCGATCCGTCCGTTCACGATCGAGACGCCCGAAGCGGATCTCGATGACCTGCGTGCGCGGGTCGCGGCCACGCGGTGGCCAGGCAAGGAGCTCGTCGCAGATCGGTCGCAGGGCGTGCAACTCGCCACGATGCGGGAGCTGGCGCGCTACTGGACGACCGACTACGACTGGCGCAAGTGCGAGGCACGACTAAACGCGCTGCCGCAGTTCACGACCGAGATCGACGGGGTGGACATCCACTTCATCCACGTGAAGTCGCCGCACGAAGACGCGTTGCCGCTGATCATGACCCACGGGTGGCCCGGCTCGGTCGTCGAGCTCCTCGAGACCGTCGGCCCGCTCACCGATCCGACCGCACACGGCGGCGACGCCGTGGACGCCTTCCACCTCGTTCTGCCGTCGATACCCGGCTACGGCTTCTCGGGTGAGCCGGCCGAGGTCGGCTGGGACGCGGCTCGCATTGGGCAAGCCTGGGCGGAGCTGATGCGCCGCCTCGGCTACACCCGCTATGTCGCCCAGGGCGGCGACCGGGGAGCCGTCGTCACCGACGCGATGGCCCGCGAAGCACCCGAGGGGCTGGCTGGCATCCACATCAACGTGCTCACGGCGGTGGTCGTGCCCGGCGTCGCCGACCAGCTGCCGGTGGAGTCCGAGCAGGAACGCGCGGCGCACGATGCGCTCAACACGTTCACGACGGACGGCTCCGGCTACTTCCTGGAGATGGCCACCCGACCGCAGACGATCGGCTACGCGCTGCTGGACTCACCCGTCGCCCTCGCGGCCTGGATGCTCGACCACGACACGGACGGCTACTACAAGATCGCCGGCGC
>DATDKQ010000332.1:0-11058 GCA_036519915.1 Solirubrobacterales bacterium
ATGGCGCTGGGGATCAACAACATCGTCGGCGTCAGCGGCATGTTCATCGGCCTGGTGCTCGGCGGCATCCTCGCCCCGATCGACTGGCGGCTCGTCTTCCTCATCTCGGTGCCGGTCGGGCTCCTCGGCACCGTCTGGGCCTACCTGGCCCTGCGCGAGCTGAGCACGCCGCGGCGGGCGCCCATCGACTGGGCCGGCAACCTCACATTCGCCCTCGGGCTCGTGCTCATCATGGTCGCCGTCACCTATGGCATCCGCCCCGCCGGCGGCCATGCCGTCGGATGGGGCAGCCCGCGCGTGCTGGCCCTGCTCGCCGGGGCGGTCATCAGCCTCGTCGCCTTCGTGGTGGTGGAGCGCCGCGTGGCCGACCCGATGTTCCGCCTGCCGCTCTTCCGCATCCGCGCCTTCACGTTCGGGACGCTGTCGACCTTCCTGTCAGCCGTCGCCCGCGGCGGCCTGATGTTCATGCTCATCATCTGGCTGCAGGGCATCTGGCTGCCCCAGCACGGCTACGACTTCACCGAGACGCCGCTCTGGGCGGGCATCTACATGCTGCCCCTGACCGTCGGCATGCTGATCGCCGGGCCCACCTCCGGTTATCTCTCCGACCGCTTCGGCGCCCGCCCCTTCGCCACCGGGGGCATGCTCCTCGCCGCGCTCAGCTTCGGCTTGCTGATGATGCTGCCGATCGACTTCGTGTATCCGGTCTTCGCCGCGATCCTGCTGCTCACCGGGATCGCGATGGGGCTGTTCGCCTCACCCAACCGGGCAGCGGTGATGAACAGCCTGCCGGCCGGCGACCGTGGCGCAGGCGGGGGCATGAACCAGACCTTCCAGAACTCCGCGCAGGTGGTCTCGATCGGGATCTTCTTCACGCTGCTGGTGATCGGGCTCTCCTCGAGCCTGCATTCCACCCTGAGCAGCGGGCTGCAGGCCCACGGTGTCTCGGCCGCCGCAGCGCACAGGGCGGCCGACGTGCCGCCGATCTCGGTGCTGTTCGCGGCCTTCCTCGGCTACAACCCGATCCAGCACCTGGTCGGCCCGCACGCGCTCGCCTCGCTGTCGCCGCAGCAGCACGCCGGGCTCACCGGGCACTCCTTCTTTCCGCACCTGATTGCCGGCCCTTTCAGCGACGGCCTCACCGCGGCCTTCACGTTTGCGATCTTCGCCTGCCTCGTGGCCGCCGGGGCCTCACTGCTGCGTGGCGGGCGCTACCACCACGCCGAGGCGCTGGAGGTCCGCCCGCAAATCCCCAGATTGGAGGAACAGCATGCGCGTTGAATGGCATGGACAGTCCGCCTTCACCCTGACCGCCGACGGCACCAGGGTCTTCATCGACCCGTTCGGCGACATGTCCGGTCTCGCCAGGGACCGCGGCATGAAATTCGACTACCCGCCGATCGAGGCCGACGACGTCGATCTGCTGCTGATCACGCACGAGCACGTCGACCACAACGGGACCGACGGGATCGCCGGCGACCCGGCGGTGCTCCGCTCCACCGCCGGCAGGCTGGAATCGCCGATCGGCGAGGTGGTCGCGATCGCCTCGGAGCACGACGACGCCGCGGGCACCGAGCGCGGTCCGAACACGATCTTCGCCTTCGACCTCGACGGCCTCCGCGTCGCCCACTTCGGGGACTTCGGCCAGCGCGAGCTGCGACCCGAGCAGGCCGCGGCGTTGGAGGGAACCGATTTTCTCTTCCTGCCCGTCGGCGGTGGCCCCACGATCGGGGCGGCCGGAGCGGCCGAGATCGTCAAGGCGTTGGCTCCCAGCTGGGTCGTCCCGATGCACTACCGCACGCCGCGCATTGGCTTCCTCGAGACCGAGGAGGAGTTCGTCGGGCTCATGCCCCATGTCGAGCGACCTTCGGAGAACGCCTTCGAGACCACGGAGCTACCCGACTCAGACGGCACCCTGGTGGTCGTTCCCGCCGCCCCGTGATCCGGCGCGCTACGGCAGGCGGTCGGCGGTGTCCTTCGCCGCATCCGCCAGGCGCTCGACGATCCTCGCGAACTCCTGGAAGCCCTCGTCCGTCTTGCCGTACTGGCCGGAGGCGTAGCGCGCGTAGACGCCCTCGAGGATGATCGCCAGCTTCCAGTAGCCGAGGGCGACGAAGAAGTCGATCTGGCCGAGGTCGCGGCCCGAGCGCTCGGCGTAGCGCTGCCGTACGTCGTCTCGCTTCGGAAAGCCCGGCGCGATGGTGGCGGGCGCGAAGAGGGGCATGAAGTCATCGCCGGCCTCGGACCAGTAGACGAGCAGCATCCCGACGTCGGCGAGCGGATCGCCGAGCGTGCAGAGCTCCCAGTCGACCACCGCCGCCACCTCCCCGCCGGGCGAGAGGATCATGTTGTCGAGCCGGTAGTCGCCATGGACGATGGTCGCGGGCCCTTGCTCTGGGACCCGGGCGGAGAGGCGCTCGTGGACTTCGTCGACGGCCGGCAGCTCGCGAGTCTTCGACTTCTCCCACTGACCCTGCCAGCGCCGGAGTTGCCGCTCGACGTAGGCCTCCTTACGGCCCAGGTCGCCGAGCCCGACCTCGTCGGGATCCACCTCGTGGATCGCCACCAGCGTGTCGACGACGCGCTCGCCGATCGCCCTGCGCTCGTCCTCGTCGAACCGCTCGGCCTCCTCGGCCGAGCGCAGAATCGGCCCCTCCACGAACCCCATCACGTAGAAGGGCGCGCCGTTCACCGATTCGTCCTCGCAGAGGCCGACGACGGGCGGCACGGGGACGGGCGTGTCCTGCAGCGCCGCGATCACCCGGTGCTCGCGTCCCATGTCGTGGGCTGAGCCGAGGCGCTTACCGAGTGGTGGGCGGCGGAGCGCCCAGGCGTGCCCGGCGGAGTCGCGGACCCCGAAGGTGAGGTTGGAGCGGCCGCCCGAGATCCGATCGAAACTCAGCGGCGGCTGGGCCTCGGGCACGTTCGTCTCGAACCAGGCCTCGACGCCGGCTCGGTCGATCCCCTCTGGTGCCTCGGTAGCCTCCTGCCCCATGTCGCCGGGAGCATATGCGGCCGTCCTCTTCGACTTCGGCGGGGTCCTGACCACCTCGGTCTGGGACAGCTTCGCCGACTTCCTGCGAGACGAGGGGCTCGACCCGGACGCGATCAAGAACCTCTTCCGCCACGACCCGGAGGCGCTGGCCGACCTTCGGGGGCTCGAGACCGGAGCTCTCACCGAGGGCGAGTTCGAGACCAAGTTCGGCCGTCGTCTGGGCCTGAAGGACCCCGACGGGCTGATCGACAGCATGTTCGCCGGGATGGAACCCGACGAGCCGATGGTTGCCGCCTGTAAGGAGATCCGGGCCGCCGGCCTGCTCACCGGCCTGATCACGAATTCGTGGAGCACCGCGCACTACGACCGCGAGCTGCTCGACGAGCTCTTCGACACCGCAGTGATCTCCGCCGAGGTCCACATGCACAAGCCCCAGCCCGAGATCTACCGACTGGCCGCGGAGCGACTGAACGTGGCCCCGGAGGAGTGCATCTTCGTCGACGACCTTCGCGAGAACTGCGAGGGCGCAGAGGCAGTCGGCATGACCGCGGTGCGCCACCGAAATGCCCCCGAGACCATCGCCCGTCTCGCCGAGCTGACGGGCATCGCCCTCGCTACCGCCTAGCCCTGACGGGTGTAGTCCAGCTCCTCACAGAGCCGGGCGATCACTGCGTCGAGTTCTGGATCCTCAGGCTCCCAGTCGGAAACCAGGTACTCGAGACTGCGCTGGCGGGCGTTGATCAGGTCCCGGCGGATCTCGAGCCCCGAGGCGCTCAGGCGCGACGGCGGATCCGGGCTCTCCACCAGGCCCCTCCCGCTGAGCTGCCCGAGCGCCCGTTTCAAGGTCTGCCGGTCCGCGGGGTCGCGGGCTTCCAGAGCCGTCGGATCGATCGTCCCGTCCTGGGCACGTCCGAGCACCCACCCCTCCGCCGGGGTGAGCTCGACGTGCGCGTCCGCGATCACGCCCTCGATGAATCGCTGCGTCCGCTCACGGCCCACCAGCCGGCTCAGCTCGCGAGTGAGCTCGCGAACCGAATCCGTGTCCTGAGGCGGGGCGAAGGCGTCGCCGGCGTCCCGGTCCTCGATCGTCTTGCGCAGTGGACGCTCCTCGAGGGTCCAGGCCAGGAGGAACGCCACCGCCACAACGGCCGCCGCGATCACGAACACCGTGGAGAGGGAATCGGTGAAGGCGTGTACGAAGGGGTCGTGAATCGCTGGGGGCAGAGACGAGACCTGAGCCGGATTTAGCTCGCCGGAGCTGAGGTTTGCCGCGGCGGACGCCCCCGCCGGCAGCTGGAAGGCAAGCTCATGCGCCAGCCGGTTGGAGAAGATCGCACCCAGGATCGCGGTGCCGAGGGAACCGCCGATCGAGCGGAAGAGGGTCGCCGAGGAGGTGGCGACTCCGAGCTGGCCGTAGGGGACGGCGTTCTGCACCGCGAGGATCAGCACCTGCATCACGAACCCCAGGCCCACCCCGAGCACGAGCATGTAGGAGGCGGCCTCCAGTGATCCGGTTTCCGGGTCCAGACCCGAGAGGAGGAACAGACCGACCGCGCTTGTCGCCGTCCCGATGATCGGAAAGACCTTGTAGCGCCCAGTCCGGGAGATGAGCTGCCCCGAGCCGATCGAGCTCGCGAGCAGCCCGACCATGAGCGGCACCAGCTGGAGGCCGGATGCGGTGGGGCTGAGACCCCGGACGATCTGCTGGAAGAGCGGCAGGTACGTGAGGGCCCCGAACAGCGCGAAGCCGACGACGAAGCTCATCAGGCTCGTGACGAGGAACACGCGGTTGCGAAAGAGCTCGGGCGGAAGGACGGGCTCCGGCGCGCGCCGCTCGACGAGGACGAAGGCGGCCAGCGCCGCGACGGCGATGGCGCCCAGAGAGAAGATGAACGCGGAGTCCCACGCGTAGGTCGTCCCGCCGAGGGTGGTGAGCACCACCAGCGATGCGAGGCAGACACCCAGCAGGACCGTGCCGAGGTAGTCGATTCGGTGCTGCCGGCGCTCGCGGACGCTCGGCAGGGCCACGGCGAGGGTGACCAGCGCCAGCACTCCAAGGGGGATGTTGATGTAGAAGATCCAGCGCCAGCTGGCGTGGCTGGTGAAGAAGCCGCCGATCAGCGGCCCGGCGACGCTGGCGACGCCGAATACAGCGCCGAAGAGCCCGAGGTAGCGGCCGCGATCACGCGGCGAGACGACATCACCGACCGCCGCCTGGGCGCCGACCAGCAGTCCGCCGCCGCCCAGGCCCTGGATCGCTCGGAAGGCGATCAACTCGGTCATCCCCTGCGCCTGCCCACAGAGGCCCGAGCCGACCAGAAAGATGATCAGGGCTCCCTGCAGGACCACCTTGCGGCCGTACAGATCGCCCAGCTTCCCGTAGAGCGGGGTGACGACTGTGATCGCGAGCAGGTAGGAGGTGACGACCCAGGAGAGATGATTGAGACCGCCTAGGTCGCCGACGATCGTCGGCAGCGCGGTCGAGACGATCGTCTGATCGAGGGCCGCCAGCAGCAGCGTCAGCATCAGCGCCCCAATGACGATCAGCACCTGGCGCCTCGGTGGCCGTTCCGAATTGTCGGGAGGAGCGGCCACTCGCCAGAGCGTATGGAAGGAAAAGGGTCAGCTGCCCGCAGCAATCATGCCGACTCCGGCCAGCGCCAGAACGACGCCGCTCCACTGCAGCGCCGCCAGTCGCTCGCCGAGGACTGAATGGGCGAGTGCCACCGTGAAGGCCGGGTACATCGAGCCGCCGACCGCCACGACCGGGAGGACGCCCTTGGTCGACGCGATCGCGAAGAGCGCAGTGGCCGACACGTCGAACACGCCGATCACGATCAGCACGGGCCAGGCGGCCCTGACGCCATCGAGGCGCGGGTGAGCCACAAGCAGGGCCACGAGGACGGTCGCGACGCCCCCGACCCTGACGGCCAGGATCGCCCATCCCGGCCGGTCGGCCGCCGCGGCGTCGAGGCCGGTGAAGAAAATCCCGAATCCCAGGCCCGCAACGATGGCGAGCACGATCGAGAGACGGGCGGTCCTGGCGGTCTCGACGTGCTCGGGGCGCTCCTCGTAGGTCAGGACGACCACGCCGGCGATCGCCGGGACCAGGCCGGCGAGCTGGAGCGGCCCGGGCGAGTCGCCCTCGATGAGACCGAAGACGACCGGCACCACCACCCCGAGCGCCGCAATCGGCGCGACCACGCTGACGGTTCCCATGGCCATCGCCGAGTAGAAGGCGGCGAGGCCTCCCAGGGAGGCGGCGCCCGCCAGGAAGGCGATCGCGAGCTTACCGGCGGAGATCGAGTCCGCGCCGGTGAACGCAATGAACAGCGCGATCAGGACCAGCCCGACGGGCTGAGAGACGGCCAGGACGCCGAGCACCGGCAGGCGCCGGGTCTGCAGCCCCCCTAGGAAGTCCGAGACTCCCCAAGAGGCCGCCGAAGCGAGGCTAATCGCGAGGGCGAGCAACCCGCGGGAGTCTGACGGCGTTTAGTTGCCGAGCAGGCCGTTGACGGTGTTGTTGGCGCCGCCGACCACGTCGTTCACGGTGCCGTTGACGCCGTCCGTCACCCCGCCGGTGCTGCCGCCGCCGGGCAGCTGGACGTTCGGAACACTGGGCGCATGAATCGTCGGAGCCTGCGGACTGGTCGTCGAGCCGCCGCCGCCGGAACTACCGGAGCCACCGCCCGTGCCGGTACCGGTGCCGGAGCCGCCGACGGTGCCGGTCGAACCGCCGCCATTACCGCCGCCTCCTCCGCCGGAGGAACCGCCGGAACCGCCGCCCGAGACCCCGCCCGGCGAGCTCGATCTGGCGAGGGCCACGACTGCGTGGTTCAGGTCGTTATTCGGCCCGGTGGGTTGCGAAGCCGGGACAGCGCTCGGCCCGCTGGCGACGGCCGAGAGGCCGCCTGCCACGCCGGAAAGGCTGGTCCCGAAGCCGATCGCAGCGGCAACGACAACCGGAACGGCCAAGAGCGCCGCTCCCGCAATTCCACGCGCCACGATCCGGCGGCGCCAAGATGCAAGCAATCCTTTACCCATGACGATCCCGTCGCGGGCGTAGTCTAAGGGCTCCAACGGGCTCCGCAAAATAGATGAGATTCAACCCATCTTTGACCTCGCGCTTGCGAATCGGCTTTCTGGTGCTGTTCGCGCTGCTTCTGCTCGTCTCGCTCGTGGGCGTCGGGCGACTCTTCCAGGTCCGCGTCAACTATGAGGACGACATCACGCGCTCTTTCCAGCTCGAGCTGGAGAGCGAGCGGCTTCGTTCCGCCTTCATCCTCGAGCAGGCGGCCGTGCGCCCTGCCGTCGGCCAGAAGCTGCCCAGCCAGGCTGAGCTCAACCGGGCAGCGGGCAATTTCGGGGACGCGGTCGACCGGGCGCAGGACCTGACGGGGGACGATGCGGACCTCAACTCCGACCTCTCGCAGCTGGTGGCCAGCGAAACGGCCTGGCGGCAATCGGTCGCTCGGCCGCTGATACAGGGAAAGATCCCCAAGCCCGCGGTCGAGCAGCGCCTGACTCGGGCGGTGACCAACAGCGGCGACGGGCTGGCGACCGCGACGCGGAACGCTCGTGACGACTCCCGCGACCACGCTCGCACCGAGACGCGCAACACCACCCTGCTGGTGGCGGCGGGCCTCGCGGGGGCCCTGCTCGCCGCGCTCGTTCTCTTTTCCGGACTGATCAACTCGATGCGAGCCCCCCTGGGCCGCCTCGTCGAGGGAGCCCGGCGGCTCGCGGGAGGCGATTTGAGGACCCGCGTGGAGGTGGGGGGCCCCGTCGAGATCGCGACGCTCGGCAGAGCCTTCAACGAGATGGCGAACTCCCTGGAGCGGGACGCCAGGGAACGCGACCGGGTCGAGCAGATGAAGGACGACTTCGTGCTCACTGTCTCGCATGAGCTGCGCACGCCCGTGACCGTGGTGAAGGGGTTCGCGGAGATGCTCACCGCCCAGCGGAAATCGCTGAACGCACGGCAGTACGAGGCGGCGGAGGTGATCGCCGAGAGCTCGGCGCAGCTCCAGAAGATGATCAACGACCTGCTCGACCTCGCCCGCAGCGACGCCGGGAAGCTCCGCATCGAGCCCACGCCGACCCCGGTGCGCCCGCTTGTCCAACGCGTCGGCCGGCAGATGGGACCCCACTTCGAGGAGCGCGACCAGAACTTCACCGTCAGCGTCGAGAAGGAGGTTCCCGACATCGAAGCCGACCCCGACCGCATCGCCCAGGTGCTCGCCAACCTCCTCACGAATGCCAACAAGTACGCACCCGAGGGCGCCCAGGTGGGACTCGCGGCGACGCGGGTGGGCGAAGAGGTCGAATTCGCAGTCTCCGACAACGGTCCCGGCCTCGGCGAGGAAGAGCTCGACCATGTCTTCGATCGCTTCTGGAGAGCCCAGAGCGGCGAGACTCAGGAAGTGGGGGGAACCGGTCTGGGACTCGCAATCGCGAAATCGCTCGTCGAGCTGCACGGCGGGGCGATCTCCGCAAACTCGACTCAGGGCGAGGGCGCTACCTTTCGCTTCGTGCTGCCGATTGCCAAGGATGGCGGACCGACGCGGACGGAACCCGCGAGCAGGACGAAAGCGGGAGCGCCGGGTTGACGCGCCTGCTGGTCGCCGACGACTCCGAGACGGTGCTGCTGATGCTCGAGCGGCGGCTGGAGATTGAGGGCTACGACGTGGTCACGGCGACCGACGGCGTCGAGGCCCTGGAGCGGCTCCGGGAGGCCGGCTCGCAGGAGCCCGACGTGATCCTGCTCGACGCGATGATGCCGAACATGTCCGGCACCGAGGTGCTCGAGCACCTGCGCGATCAGGGCTCGAAGATTCCCGTGCTGATCATCTCCGCCCACCTCGACGCCCAGGAGCCGGACCGGATGCGTTCGCTCGGCGCCTCGGACTGCATCCCCAAGCCGTTCGAGTGGGAGGAGCTGATCGGCAAGATCGAGGAGCTCGCCGGGAACTCCGGCGCCGACGGGGATTCGAACTCCGACGCGGCCTAGCTGCGCGCGATCTCCATCCGGATCTGCTTGCCCTTCAGCTTCGTCCCGTCGAGGTATTCGACGGTCCGTTCCGCCTGATCGGCGGCGACCTCGACGAAGGAGAAGCGGTCCAGCACCCTGATTGAGCGGATCGCGTCCTTCGGCACGACAGCACCCTCGGTCAGCGCCCAGTTCAGGTCCTCCTCACTGATCCCCCCGCGGCTGCCGCGGTTGACGAACAGCTTGACCGTCCCATTCATGGGCACGGGTGGCCGCTCCTCGCGGTGGCGGGGAGGCGGAGCGTGCTCGAGTCGTTCCTCGGGCGGCTCCCACTCGCCGATCGGAGCCTTCACCACGCGCTCGATCTCCTTCAGCTCGCCCGCCTGCTTCGAGGTGACGAAGGTGATCGCCCTGCCAGTTCGGCCGACACGCCCGGTGCGGCCGATGCGGTGCACGTAGATCTCGGGGTTGTTCGGCATGTCGTAGTTGATGACATGAGTGACGTGCTCGATGTCGAGGCCGCGCGCCGCGATGTCGGTCGCCACCAGGAGCGGCGTCTTGTGCTCCTTGAACGAGATCATCACGCCGTCACGTTGGCCCTGGCTGAGGTCGCCGTGCAGGGCCTTGACGCGCAGCCCCGCGTCAGCGAGCTGCTTACCGAGGCGGGCCGCGCCGATCTTCGTGCGGACGAAGATGATCGCCTGCTCGGGCTCCTCCGCCCTGAGCACCTCCTCGAGGCGCTCGAGCTTCTTGCGCGGCTCGACCATCACGTAGGCCTGCTCGACCGAGTCGACGGTGAGCTTCCGCGGAGTCACGCGGATCGTCACCGGGTCGTACATGTAGGTCTCCGCGAGCCTGGCAACCGGGGCGGGCATGGTCGCCGAGAAGAGCAGCGTCTGGCGCCCGTTCGGGCACATCCGGAGGATCTTCTCGACGTCCTCGATGAAGCCGAGGTCGAGCATCTCGTCGGCCTCGTCGAGGACGACGTAACGCGCCGAGGTGAGCACGAGCGACCGGCGCGAGATCAGGTCCATCATCCGCCCGACGGTGGCGACGACGACGTGCGCGCCGCGGCGAAGCCGGGACTGCTGGGTCGAGATCGGCGCGCCGCCGAAGACGGCCACGACGTCGGCGCCCTTGCGGCGCGCGTACGTGCGCAGCGCCTGCGTGACCTGGATGCACAGCTCGCGCGTCGGCGTCAGGACGAGCGCCTGGACGTCGGGATCGTCGGGATCGACGAACTCGATCATCGGCAGGCCGAACGCGGCGGTCTTGCCGGTGCCCGTCTGCGCCTGGCCGATCACGTCGCGCCCCTCGAGGAGCGGCGGAATCGCCTGCTCCTGGATCGGGGTGGGACTTGCGTAGCCCAGGTGGGCGAGGGCCTCCAGCGTCGATTCGGAGAGACCGAGATCTGCGAACGTCGTCATCTGCTGCCCCTGACGCTAGCGGGAGGGGTCCAGCAGCAGCTTCCCGCTGGTGCGGCGGCCCTGGAGGTCCTCGTGCGCCTGGCGAATGTCGGAGAGCGCGTAGGTCGTGCCGAGCTGAGCCCGAAGCTCCCCGCGCGCGGCCCGCTCGAAGAGGTCCTGCAGCGGCTCCTCCATCATCTCGCGCCGCCCCAGGCAGTGCATCAGCCAGAAGCCGATCACCGCGCGGCTCTTCCGCATCAGCCGGCCGGTCTCGACCGTGTTCTGCTCCCGGCCCGCGATGCCGTAGGCCACGATGCGCCCGAAGGGCGCGAGCGCCTCGGCGCACTGGTCGAACACGCGGCCGCCCGACATCTCGAGCACCACGTCGACAGAACGGCCCTCGTTCGCCTCGATGAGCGCGCCCTTCAGGTCCTCGGCGGCGGGGTCCACCGCGGCGTCCGCGCCCAGCTCGACGGCCTTGGCGCGCTTCTCTTCGGTGCTCGCCGTCGCGATCACCCTCCCGGCTCCGAACGGCTTCGCGAGCTGCACCGCCAGGCTTCCGACCCCTCCGGCGCCTGAGATCACCACCACCGACTCGCCCTCTGCCAGCTTCGCGCTGGTCTTGAACAGGTGCCATGCCGTGAGGCCGTGGATCAACAGCGCCAGCG
>DATDKQ010000333.1:0-3317 GCA_036519915.1 Solirubrobacterales bacterium
CGCCGTCAGCAGAATCACCAGGCGGGTCCAGGTGTCGGCGCCGGCGTAGGGAATCGGCACGTCGGTGAGTCCGTTCAGGCTGCGGCTGACGTTCGCCGAGAGCTCGTCCCAGTGGGCGGGCAGGAGCAGCCGCGCCGGCAGCCCGACAACCACCAGTCCGACGAGCAGCGCAACCGCGACGACGACCGCGCCGAGCGCCCAGCGGGCCCCGCGCGGGCGCGGCAGCCGGCCAATCGCCGCGAGCGCCGCACCAGCGCCGGTGGCGAGCACGACGGCGAGCGCGACCCGGGTGGCGGGCGGGTCCGAGACCAGCGAGGCCCACTGCAGGGAGGCGACGATGCCGAGCGCGGCGAAGCAGATCAGCTCGATCCGCTCCGGGCGGGGGAGGGAGAGTGCGCTCATGCCGCTGCCCTCTGCCTCGTCCGGCGCTCGACCAGGGCGTCGACGGGATAGCCGAAGCAGCCGGAGACGCGGAAGGCGGCCGCGCGGCGGGAGCCGGTCGGGGTGATCAGGAAGCTCCCGGCGCGGAGCTGGCGCAGCGCGGCCGGCAGGCCGTGGCCGGCGCTCACCCAGAAGACGGCGGAGCCCCTCACCGCGGGCATCAGCGCAGGGCCGGCGTCCGGACTGGAGACCGCGATCCGCACGTGCGCCTCGGGCCAGGAGCGGAGCGCCGGGTCGATCGTGATCGGGCGGCGCTCCCCCGGCAGCAGCAGGTCGCAGCCGCCGGAGCGCCCGAGCTCGACGCAGAGCGAGGCGGTGGCGCGCATCGCGCGCTCCCGCTGAGCCGGGTCCGCCGCCCCGCGCGGGTCGAAGACGACCAGGGGCCGCGGCTCGCCGCCCGCGACCAGGCGGCGCTCGATCATCTCGCCGGTCCGCGCCACCGCCGGCCAGTGGATGCGGCTGGCGGGGCTGCCGTCGCGATAGGGCCGCAGCCCGTCCACCTCGAACTGAGCCGGGCCACCCCGGCGCGAGACCGCGTCGCTGGCGTGGCCCGAGCCCGGCGACTGTCCGCGCGGTTCCGCGCCCGGTCCGACCCCGCGCACCGGATCGGTGCGCGGCAATACGACCAGGTCGAGGGCGCCCTCGGACTCCAGCCGCCGCTGCCAGAGGCCGAGCGGGTCGCGAACGACGAGCCGGGCCGGATCGAGGCGGACGCGCCCCGGGCTGGTCAGCCAGACAGCGCGGTCCAGCCGGCGCGACCACCGCGGGCCCACCGGGACGCTCCGCTCCAGCAGCGGGTCGGAGAGCTCACCGCCCGGGGGAGGGAGAAGCGTGTGGCGCAGCCGGATGCGAAGTGGATAGGCCTCGCTCTCCTCGAGCCGCCCCGGTCCCGAGACCCGCTCGAGCCGCCCGCGCAGAGTGGAAAGCTCGACCCACCCGACGGCGCCGAGCGCCAGCCCGAGCAGCGCGATTCCGCAGACGATGGCGGCGGTCAGCCCGAAGCCGAGGCCGACGAGGACGAAGACCACTCCCAGCGCGGCGGTCGCGGGCGCCCGCGGGGCGGCGGACTCCCTCGACCGGTCCATCAGAGCGCGGGGACGCGGTCGATCGCCTCGCGGATCACCGCCTCGCGCTGGTCACCATCGACCTCGTAGGAGAGGAGCAGGCGGTGGGCGAGGACGGAGGGCGCGAGCGCCTGGACGTCGTCGGGAAGGACGTGGTCGCGCCCCTCGAGCGCTGCCAGCGCCTTGGCAGCGCGAAAGAGCATCAGCCCGGCGCGTGGGCTGGCGCCGAGCTCGACCCGCTCATCGCGGCGGGTGGCGTCGCAGATCGCGACCACGTAGCGGCGCAGCGGTTCCGTCGCCTCGATTCCGGAGAGGGCCGCCTGCGCGCCGCGCACGCCGCTCACGTCGGCGACCGGCTCGAGCTCCTCGACGGGGTCGCGGTCCGCGTGCTCGGCCAGCATCGCGGACTCGTCCCAGGCGTCCGGGTAGCCGAGCGTGACCCGGACCATGAAGCGGTCGAGCTCCGCCTCGGGGAGGGGGTAGGTGCCCTCATACTCAGCGGGGTTCTGCGTGGCGAGCACCACGAACGGCAGGGCCAGCTCGTGCTTGTGGCCGTCAATCGTGATCTGGCGCTCCTGCATGCACTCCAGCAGTCCCGACTGGGTCTTCGGCGAGGCGCGGTTGATCTCGTCGACCAGCACGACGTTGGCGAACACCGGGCCGGGGTGGAACTCGAAGGTCGAGGTGCGCTGGTTGAAGACGTTCGTGCCGACCAGGTCGGCGGGCAGCAGGTCCGAGGTGCACTGGACGCGGGCGTACTCGGCCTCCAGCGAGCGGGCGAGCGACCGGGCGAGAGCGGTCTTGCCGACGCCGGGCGCGTCCTCGATCAGGACATGGCCCTCGGCCAGCAGGGCGACGATCAGGTCCCTGACCACTTGATCGGGTGCCTTCACGGCCCGCGAGATGTTGTCCCTCAACCGCGAGCCGAGTTCAGCGACCTCGATCAGATCCAGCCTCGGCGCAGTCGCCATTTCCTCATGGTACGCCCGGGCTCAAGAAGCGGATTGGGGTGCGGTGAACTCAGCGTTCGAGCAGCAACTTCAGCTTGACCAACCGCGTGTTCGGGTCGCCCCCGGTCGGCGTGAAGGTGAGTCCTAGCTTGACAGCCACCGTGCCGGTCCGGGCGAGCTTCTTCCTCTTCGATCCCTTGGCCCTGACCGGAAGCTTGACGGTGCCGGGCGCGCCGACGCTCATCGCGCTCCTCGCCCCTGCCGCCCGCACGCCCTTGCCGGACAGGGCGAGCTCGCCGGGATTGGGAACGCTGACGGGGAGCCTTGCGGTGCCGGTCTTCTTGTTGTACTTCGGGTAGCCGGGGGTGAATGAGTTCGAGGGGGAGACGACCGCGGAGACGTTGATGTCCTTCTCGGAGAGGGTCATGAAGTCCCCGGCCTCGTTGTCCCCCAGGTTGCCCGGCCTGCCCAGCGGATTCTCGGTGGCATCGAAGAAGCTGCAGGCCGTGCTGGCCGGCATCGCGCTGTTGATGCCGATCACGTCGCCGGGCTCCACCGGGATGTTCGCCGGGAAGGTGTTGAGCGTGCCCGGGGTCAGATCGCGCGGCCCGTCGTGGCTGACGATCCTGTAGGTGGCCGGGTCGGCGACCTTGCGAAAGACCTTGAACGTGAGCGCGCCCGTGGCGGGCGGCGAGGCGGCGTTGTGGCTCCACGAGCTGACCACCAGGGCGTTCGCCGGAGGTAGCGCGGGCACGACGTAGCCGGTGCCCGTGGTGACGGTCGGCTCGAGCAGATCGAAGGTCGATCCCGTGCAGCTCACCGACGGGGTCGGGGCGAGCCGCCCGATCGTCTCCGAGGCCGC
>DATDKQ010000334.1:0-5777 GCA_036519915.1 Solirubrobacterales bacterium
CGGAAGTCGCTGCGGATGCGGTTGCCGACGACCTGACCGAGGACGAGCGCGAAGATCACCAGGATCAGCAGCGTGAGGCCGGCGGTCGTGATGGCGATTCGCCACCGGACCGGGATGCGCTCGAAGAGGGGAAGGCGCCTAGGGTTGGCCCACTTCACGCCGCGGCCTTGAGGACGTAGCCGGCCCCCCGCTTGGTGTGCAGCAGGCGTGGCTCGCCGCCGGACTCCAGCTTGCGCCGCAGGTTGGAGATGAAGACGTCGATGGTGTTCGTCTGCTCGAACGGGTCATATCCCCAGACGTCCTCGAGCAGCCGCTCGCGCGAGACCACCAGCTTCTGGTTGCGCGCCAGGTACTCGAGCAGCTCGAACTCCCGGTTGGTGAGCTCGATCTCGCGCTTGCCGCGCTTCACCTCGCGAGTGTCCGGGTTGAGAAGCAGGTCGCCAACGACGATCGAGGCGCTGCCCCGCGGCGGACGACGGCGAAGGAGTGCCCTGATCCGGGCGAGCAGCTCGTCTCGTTCGAACGGCTTCGGGAGGTAGTCGTCAGCGCCCGTGTCGAGGCCCTCGACGCGGTCCTCGGTCTCGGTACGGGCGGTCAGCATCAGGATCGGGACGTCACTCTCGGCCCGGAGCCGGCGACAGACCTCCATCCCGTCGAGTCGGGGGAGGCCGAGATCGAGCACGACCAGGTCCGGCGCGAACTCCTCGGCGGCGGTCAGTGCCTCGGCGCCGTCCCCGGCGCTGCGGACCTCGTGGCCCTCGGCGCGGAGCGAACGCCGCAGGACGTCGGCAATGGCCTCATCGTCCTCGACGACGAGGACGCGTGCCGTGGCTGTGGCCTGCTCCATCACGCTCACCGAAGGGTAGACGCGAAAACCCACTTCCCACGCGACCTTGAGGAAGCGTTTAGGGCGCGACTTCGTGCCTGGCAGGGGTGGGGCCCCAGGCGTCGAATGGGTGGGCGGATGCTTGCAGACCGCATTTTCGGCGCTCCGGAGCGGCGTGATCCGCCCCGGCGCAAGAAGCAGCCTGCGCGCGGGCGCAAGCGAAAGCCCGCGGCGCGGGGTCGCGCACGCGGCAAGGGCCGTACCTCGCCCGAAGTGATGCAGCGCCGCCTCGACCTCGCCGGCCTGAGCTGCATCGGGTTGGCGGTCTACCTCGGCTACGTGATCTACCTCGGGTGGAACGGCGGTACCGTCGGCGACGGCTCCGAGACCGCCCTCTCGTACGCCGTGGGAGCAGGGGCCGTCGTCGTCCCGGTGGCCCTGGGACTCGCGGGGATCGTCCTCATCCTGCGCCCGTTCCTGCCTTCGCCCCGATCCGTGGCGGTCGGTGTCGTGGCTATCGCCTGCGGACTGCTGCTCGCCTTGGCGGCGCACACCGCGGGCCTCGGCCCGGATGGTGCGCGCAAGGGCCTCTTCGACCCCGACTTCTTCCCTCATCACGGTGGCGGCGTGGGGGAGACCCTGTACTGGGCCACGACGACGCTCTTCCAGCGGCTCGGCGCGCACATCATCGCGGTGGTGCTCGTGGTGTCAGGTCTGCTGCTGATCTCGGGACGCTCGGTCTCGGACATGGTTCGCGCGGCCCGCCGAGGCGCGGACAGGGCGAAGCGGGGCACGGTCGACTTCGCGACAGCCGTGAAGGAGAGCCGGATTCGGACCGACCCCGACGTGATCGACACCTCACCCGCCTCGACCGAGCCGGTCTTCGGCCCGCCAGAGCCGATCGAGGGCGGGGACGACGACTACCAGGTGCTCGTGCAGGGCGAGGATGAGCAGAAGACTGCCGCGGTTGCGAACTTCGACGAGGCCGTGCGGGTTGCGGACGAGCCCGACACGAGCGAGCTGAAGGACCTGGAGGACGACGCCGAAACGATCAGGGTTGCCAAGCCTAAGGCGCCCGAGCCGCGTACGTCCAGAAGCGAAGCTGAGGACGTGGGCGGTGATGGCGAAGCCGTGAAGCTCACACCAATGGGTCAACCGCGAACTGGCGTTACGGAGTCTGAGGAGATCGACTACCGGCTGCCCGACCCCGGGCAGGTGCTCGAGCGCGGCGCACCCGACAAGGGCCCGGACAAGAAGGACCACGAGGCGACCGCGCGCACTCTGCTGGAGGCGCTCGGCCACTTCGGCGTGGAGGCGAGGATCGTCGGGACGGTCACCGGCCCGCACGTGAGCCGCTACGAGCTCAAGCTCGCGCCCGGGACCAAGGTCTCGAAGATCACCCAGCTGAAGGACGACCTGGCATACGCGCTCGCCTCGACGGACATCCGGATCCTGGCGCCGATTCCGGGCAAGCAGGCCGTCGGCGTCGAGGTCCCCAATCAGCGCCGCCGCCTGGTCCGCCTCGGCGACATCTATGGCGGGCGCCCCCAGGGATCCTCACCGCTCGTTGCCTGGCTCGGCAAGGACATCTCCGGGAGCGCCGTTTGGACGGACCTGCAGAAGATGCCGCATGCCCTGGTCGCCGGCACCACCGGATCGGGCAAGTCCGGGAGCGTCAACGCGATCCTCAGCTCGATCCTGCTGCACGCCTCGCCCAACGAGGTGCGGCTGGTCCTGGTGGACCCGAAGCGGGTCGAGCTGAACCACTACGAGAAGATTCCGCACCTGCTGACGCCGGTGGTGACCTCGCCGCGGCTTGCGGCCAACGTGCTCAACAACCTGATCGCCGAGATGGAGAGCCGCTACGGCGTGATGGAGGAGGCGCGCTCGCGGAACCTCGCGGAGCTCAACCGGGTCCGTGAGCGGGACGGGGAGGCGCCACTGCCTCACATCCTCTGCGTGATCGACGAGCTCGCCGACCTGATGATGATCGCGCCGGCCGAGGTGGAGGACGCGATCATCCGCCTCGCCCAGAAGTCGCGGGCGGTCGGCATCCATCTCCTCCTGGCGACCCAGAGGCCGTCCACGGACATCATCACCGGGACGATCAAGGTGAACATCCCGGCGCGGATCGCATTCGCGGTCTCGTCGCAGGTCGACTCGCGGGTGATCCTCGACCAGGGCGGCGCCGAGACGCTGCTCGGCCAGGGCGACATGCTCTTCCGGCCGGCGGGCACCTCGAAGATGCAGCGCATCCAGGGCGCCTTCATCACCGAGGCCGAGATCGCCAAGCTCACCGAGCACTGGTCAGAGCAGGGCGAACCGGACTTCGCGGAGGAGCTACTCGAGGCGGCGCAGCCGCAGTCGGCGGATGGCGGCGACGACGACTTCGACCCGGACGCAGACGACCTTCTGGAGCAGGCGGCGCAGATCGTGGTCGAGAGCGGCACGGCGTCGGTCTCGATGATCCAGCGGCGCCTACGCGTCGGCTACACCAGGGCGGGCCGCCTGATCGACATGCTGGAGCGGCGAGGGATCATCTCCGGTTACGAGGGCTCGAAGCCGCGACAGGTGCTCGTCTCCACGGCGGACCTGCCGCGGGTGGTGGGTGGGGGTGAGCCCCCCGAAAACCGGGCTGGGGAAGGAGTCGCCGAGCCGATCGGGCCGGCGGCCGGGGGGGACTAATCCGGACCGCTCCATCCTGGTGCCCATATGGGGCCCCAAAATGGAACGGTCCATCGAGGTGTTCTTCGCTGAGGGTCTACAGCCCTGGATCGGGACAATGGGCGCATGAGCGTGCGCGCGGGGATCCTGGTCACCGGCACCGAGGTGCTGAGCGGCTACGTCATGGACCGGAACGGACCGTGGCTCTCCGAGCGGCTGGCCGAGCTCGGCGTCGAGGTGGAGGAGATCACCGTGGTCGGGGACCGGCCTGAGGATCTCGCGGGCGCGCTGGGCCACATGCGCGACCGGGGCCTCGATCTGATCGTCACCTCCGGGGGCCTGGGCCCGACGGCCGATGACCTGACAGCCGAGGTCGTGGGGCGCTTCGCAGGCCGCGAGCTCGTGCTCGACACCGAGATGGAGGAGAAGATCGCGCGAATCATCGCCCGCTACGCGCGCCGGCTCCGTTTCGACCCCGAGGCGGTGCGCGAGGCGAACCGCAAGCAGGCGATGGTCCCGAAGGGGGCAACCGCTCTCGACCCCGCCGGCACGGCTCCCGGACTCGTCGTGCCGGCCGACGGCCAGGTCGTGATCGTCCTCCCCGGGCCGCCGCGAGAGCTGCAGGAGATGTGGCCTCGGGCGCTGGCGGCGCCTGCCGCGGAGGAAGTTCTCGAACGCACCGAGCCGTACCGGACGATGTCGATCCGAATGTTCGGGATTCCGGAGTCCGAGCTGGCAAAGGTGCTGCGGGAGATCCAGGACGACGGGGCCGACCTGGGCGCGCTCGAGGTCACCACCTGCCTGCGGGGCGGCGAGCTGGTGACCGACGTCCGCCACCGGCCGGGATCCGAGGAAGCAGCGGAGGCTCTGCGGGCGGGCCTGGAGGAGCGGCTCGGCAGGTTCACCTACACGGAGTCCGGCGAGTCGATCGAGTCGGTCGTCTTCCGCCTCCTTGGGGATCGCACGATCGCCGTCGCCGAGTCCGAGAGCGGCGGGTTGCTCGCCGGCCGCCTGACGCTTCGGCCCGGGTCGTCGAAGTGGTTCGCCGGCGGCGTCGTCGCGTACTCGAACGATGCCAAGTCGAAGCTGCTCGGCGTGGATCCGAAGTTGATCGAGGATCGCGGTGCGGTCTCGCCTGAGGTCGCCGAGGCGATGGCCGATGGCGCCCTCGAGCGCTTCGAGGCCGACGTGGCCTGTGCGATCACCGGTATCGCGGGACCCGACGGCGGCACCGAGGAGAAGCCGGTCGGCTACGTCTGCTTCTGCGCGAAGAGCGCCACGGGGGATGTTCTGCCGCGAGATCCGATCCTTCCCGGCAGCCGCAACGACGTTCGCGAGCGCTCCGTCGTCGTGGCGCTCCATCTGGTCCGTTACCTGCTCGAGGGCCGCGAGCCGCCGCGATGAGGGTGCGTCCAGGGGCATGGGAGGCCCTCGCGGTCGTGCTTGCCTCGATCGTGCTCGCGCTGCTCTCGCCGAGCCCGCCGCCTGCCGCTGCACAGTCCTCGGGGACGGTCGGCGACTTCGCGGGCAGGGTCGAGATCCCCGGCGGCCGGCATCTCTACCTGGAGTGCCACGGCAGCGGCTCGCCGACGGTGATCTTCGAGGCCGGGCTGCGCAGCCGCGGCGATATCTGGAACTGGTCCAGGGACGGAACGGGGGTGCTCCCGCGGGTCACCCCGTTCACCCGCACCTGCTTCTACGACCGGCCCGGGACGCTTGCTCATTTCCCGTATGTGAGCCGTAGCGACCCCGTCCCGATGCCGCGCAGCACGGGCGATGTCGTCGCCGACCTGCACGCGCTGCTTTCCGCGTCCGGCGTTTCCGGCCCGTACGTGATGGTGGGCGCCTCGACAGGTGGGCTCATCGTCCGTCAGTACGCGAGCCTCTACCCCGCTGAGGTCAGCGGGCTGGTGCTGGTCGATGCGATCTCGGAGGCGATGGAGGGCCAGATGAAGCCGCGTCAGTTCGCCCGCTACAACGCTTACTACCTCCAGTCGCCCTCCGAGGACGCCCGCCACTACAAGGACCTCGAGGCGATCGACTTCTACCGGAGCTTCGCCGAGATGAAGCCGCTGCGGCGCTCGCCGCGTCGCCTGCCAGTCTTCGTGCTCTCGGCCAACTACGGGTTCTCGGCCCCCCAGGGCGTGTGGCACAGGTTCTCGGAGCTCGTCAACCGCACCTGGAAGCGCAGCCAGCTCTACCTGGCCCGCCTGCACCCGAACACCAAGCGGGTTGTGGCCTTCGGGAGCGGCCACCAGATCCACGTCAACCGTCCCGCCCTGGTGGC
>DATDKQ010000335.1:0-8299 GCA_036519915.1 Solirubrobacterales bacterium
ATGGAACTGGAACAACCTGGTGACGCGAGACCCGGATGCCGCAAAGGACTTCTACGGAAAGGTCTTCGGCTGGTCGGCGACCCACAACGACGAGGCGCCGGACTTCATCTGGATGTGGCAGGTCGAGGGCCAGCGCTGGCCCGAGGGCTTCGCGGGATTGATGGAGATGGGCACCGACATGCCCGCCGATGCTCCGCCCTACTGGCAGGTCTATTTCATGGTCGAGAACGCGGACGAGGCGATCGAGACGACCAGGAGCAGCGGTGGGAGCCTCGTCTTCGGGCCTCTGGACATACCGACCGGGAGGGTGGCCACCCTCTTCGACCCGCAGGGCGCGGCCGTCTCGATCCTCGAGTCGAGCTACCCCGAGCCGCGCTAGCGACGGCAGTCCGCGCAGAGGCCGCTGACGACGACCTCGGCGCGGTCGGGCCGGAAGCCGGCGCGCGCGGCGCTGCGGCGGGCCTGCTCGAGATCGACCGGGGTCTCCATGTCCTCGATCCGGCCGCAGTTCCGGCAGATCATGTGGTGGTGGGTGTCGGACCGGGTGTCCCAGAGGAGCGTCCCCCCGCCGCCGTTCACCCGCCGCACGACGCCGAGTTGCTCGAAGAGCTCGAGCGTCGCGTAGACGGTGGGGAGGGAGACGCCGGGCAGCTGCTCGCTCGCCTCGGAGAGGAGCTCCTCCGCGCTCAGGTGCCGATTGCGGTCGCGAAGCAGGCGGTGCATGACCACCCGCTGTGAGGTCGCCCGTAGCCCGCGCTCGCGAAGCAGGTCGGCGAGCTCGGCGTCGTCCCGGGGAGGGGTATGCGTCTTCGTCGTCATCGGAGTGGATCGTAGGCGAACCTAATAAAGCATCCTACATCTTAGGGGGACCTTATTTTAAGTTCCTTGTATTATTACCGGCAATGGCTGAATTGGCGGCAAGGCTGGCAGGGAGGATGAGTCCCGCTGATGAGGAGCGGTTCATGTTGCAGCGAGTCCAGCCTGCGCTGATCGGCCTGATCGACGGCACGGTCTCCACGCTGGCGCCGATCTTCGCCACCGCCTTCATCGCCGGGCCGCACGCGGCGCTCTTCGTCGGTCTCGCCGCCGCCCTCGGGGCCGGCATCAGCATGGGCCTCTCGGAGGCGCTCTCCGACGATGGAGAGATCACCGGACGCGGCACCTCGCTCTCTCGCGGCCTGATCACCGGCGGCGCGACGTTCTTCGGCGGCAGCTTTCACGCGCTGCCGTTCGTGATCAGCGATCTGCAGACCGCGCTGCTGCTGGCCTCCGTGACGGTCGCGTGCGAGCTGGTGGCAATCGCCTGGGTCCGCAAGCGGTTCCTGAACGTCTCGCTGCGCAGCTCGCTGGTCCAGGTGACGATGGGCGGCGTGATCGTCGCCGTCACCGGCGCCCTGATCGGCCAGGCCTAGCGGCCAGCCCTGAAGATCCTCCGCACGGCTATCACTCCCGAGAATGAGCCAGCACGCAGGCGCGCTCGTTTGGGCTGAGGCGCAGGTCGCGGCCGTGCGCGACGATCCTGCCGCGCGTCTTGGGTTGATGGCGCATGTGTTCCGTGGGCCGACGGGCAGCGCGCCCCGACACCTGCCATACCGACGGGCGGCGTTGTCGTTCATGCGCTGGCAGGCGCGCCGTGGTCTGCTCGATCCGCTCGATGCGTCGCCGCCCGGCAGCGCGTGGTGGCGGGGGGTCAACGAGCGCCTGCTGCGGGATGGCTGCGAGACGATCGCGCTCCTCAGTGGCCGAGCCGGCGAGCCCTCCTCGCAAGCCGTGCGCCTCTGGCTGGAGTTCAGCGTGACACCGACGGGGCACTGTTGGTACCGATCACACAACGCGAGCATCGTGGGCGGCTACCTGGAGCGTCGGGGACTCGCCGATGCGGAGAGCGCACCCGAGCGCTTCTTCATGAACGTCGCGCTGGTGCGCGTGATGTACGCACACGCACTCGCCGCGGCGCCGCGCCTCGCGCTGGGGAGGTTGGCTCCTCTCGGCCGCCTGGTCAGCGATCCGCGGCTCGGGATGGCAGGAGTGTTCCTCTCACTCAGACGTGTGCTCCCGAACCGCTATCCGCTGGACCGTGACGTCGATCGCTATATCGCCGAAGAGCAGCGCCTGGGGCGGATGCTCGACTACGCGGTGATCGCCCCGCGCCTGCAACGCCTGTACGAGTGGTCCGCCGAGGAGCTCGCCGAACCGCGCCTGCTCGAATTCATTCGCGACGGCAACCCGATCTACGCCTGGCCCTTCGACAAGCGACACGTATGGCGCTCTCGGCACATGCCTTTCGCCGCCCGCGCGCTCGCCCGTGTCACGCGCCCATCGATCCCCGCGATCTGATCGCGAGGCCGGCAGCGCTTTCTTCAGTGAATACTCCAGCGGCGATGCCGCGGGAGAAGGACAGGGATCCCACCTCGGACCGGACCGACCTCGACGAGCTGCGGCGCAGGCGAGAGCTCACGGAGGATGCGGCTCGAACCGAGGCCGTCTCCAAGCGCCACGACCGGGGAGGGCGGACGGCTCGCGAGAACGTCGCCGACCTGATCGACGAGGGATCGTGGGTCGAGTACGGGCGCTACGCCATCGCGCAGCAGAGGACGCGCCGCAGCCGGGACGACCTGATCGCCAACACGCCCGCCGACGGGCTCGTCGCGGGGACCGCCACCGTCGACGGGAACCCCATCGTGGTGCTCGCCTACGACTACACCGTCCTCGCCGGCACCCAGGGCACCGTCGGACATTTCAAGAAGGACCGGATGTTCGAGTTGATCGAGCGGATGCGCCTGCCAGTCGTCTTCTTCGCCGAAGGTGGTGGGGGCCGGCCCGGCGACACCGACCATCCCGTCGTCAGCGCGCTCCAGGTCAGGGCCTTTGCGCTCTGGGCCAAGCTCTCCGGTCAGGTCCCGAGGATCGCCATCGTCGCCGGCAACTGCTTCGCCGGCAACGCGGTGATCGCGGGGTGTTCGGACCTGATCGTCGCCACGAAGAACGCCTCGCTCGGGATGGCAGGCCCCGCGATGATCGCTGGCGGCGGCCTCGGCGAGGTCCGCGCCGAAGGCGTTGGCCCGGTCGAGATGCAGGCGCCGAACGGCGTGCTCGACCTCGTCGTCGAGGACGAGGAGGAGGCCGTCGCCAAGACGAAGCGCCTGCTCGGCTACTTCCGCGGCCCCATCCAGGATTGGTCAGCCGCCGACCAGGCAGCGCTCCGCGACGCCGTGCCCGAGAGCTCCCGGCGCGCCTACGACGTCATGCCGATCATCCGCACGATCGCCGACGAGGAGTCCGTCACGGTGCTGCGAGAGCCCTTCGCGCCGGAGCTGGTCACGGCACTGGTCCGCATCGAGGGACGCCCCGCCGGGGTCATCGCGAACAACTGCAAGTACCAGGCCGGCGTGGTCACCGGTGAGGCCGCCGACAAGGCCGCCCGCTTCATGCAGCTCTGCGACGCCTTCGGACTTCCGATCGTCTCGCTCATCGACACACCTGGCTACATGGTCGGGTCCGAGGCCGAGCGGGACGCCCTCGTCCGGCACTGCTGCCGGATGCTCATCGCCGGCGCCGCTCTGACGGTTCCCACCATCGCCATCCTGTTGCGCCGCGCCTACGGCCTGGGCGCACAGGCGATGGCGTTCGGCAGCCTGCGCGAGCCGCTGCTGACCGCGGCTTGGCCGGACGCGACGCTCGGTCCGATGGGGCTCGAAGGCGCGGTGCGCCTCGCCATGCGCCGAGAGCTCGAGGCCATCGATGACGAGGGTGAGCGCGAGCAGCGCGTCCGCGAGCTGACCGCGCAGATGTACGAGCACGCCAGGGCGCTCAATGCCGCTCAGATCTTCGAGATCGACGACGTAATCGATCCGGCCGACACCCGGGCGACGATCGCCCGCACCCTCGCGGCGGCCGGGACTCCCGTGCCGAGCCGCCGCACCATCGACTCGTGGTGAGCCGACCTACTTACCAGCGGCTGGTGACGACCTTCTTGCGCGTGTAGAAGTCGACGGCGTCGGGGCCGTTGGCGTGCAGATCGCCGTCAATCGAGTCCTTCCAACCCGAGAAGGGGAACCAGGCCACCGGCGCCGGGACCCCGATGTTGACGCCGAGCATCCCGGCCTCGATGCCCCAGCGGTAGGCGCGGGCGGCGGCACCGGAGGTGGTGAAGATCGAGCCGGCGTTGCCGTAGCGCGAGCCGTTGGCGAACTCGATTGCGGCGTCGAGGTCCGGTGCCGAGACCAGTGCGAGCACCGGGCCAAAGATCTCCTCTCGCGCCAGCTCCGACTCGGGGTCGGATACCTCGACCAGGGTGGGGCCGAGGAGCGTCCCGGCCTCGCCACCGCCGAGGCGGCCGTCGAGCAGGACCGTCGCGCCCTCCGCCTCCGCGGTCCCGACGGCGGCCTCCGCCCGCTCGCGGGCTTCGGGGGAGACCATCGGGCAGACGTCTGTGCCGGGGTCGGCACCGGGGCCGGTGTTCAGCCCCTCCGCCGCGGCGTGCAGGGCCTCCCTCACCTCGCCCTGGCGGGTCTCATCGCCCGCGATCACGCAGACCGACCCGGCCAGGCAGCGTTGGCCGGCCGCGCCGAAGGCCGATCCCATGATCGCCGGCACCGCGCTCTCCAGATCGGCGTCCTCGGCGACGATCATCGAGTTCTTGGCGCCGCCGAGCGCCTGGACGCGCTTGCCGGTCTGGGCCGAACGGGTTGCGATCAACCGGGCGGTGCTGGCCTGGCCGACGAAAGAGACCGCGTCGACGCCGTCGTGGTCGAGGATCGCCTCGACCGCCACGCGCCCGCCGTGGACGAGGTTGACGACGCCCGTCGGGAAGATCTCCTCGTCGTCGATCAGCTCGCAGATCCGCTCGGCGGGGCGGGGGTCGCGCTCCGAGGGCTTGAGGATGAAGGCGTTGCCGCAGGCGACCGCGTAGGGGAGGAACCAGAGCGGGATCATCGCGGGGAAGTTGAAGGGGGTTATGGCGGCCACCACGCCCACTGGCTGGCGCACCATCTCCACGTCGAGGCCGGTTGCGACCCCCTCCAGCGTCTCGCCCTTGAGCAGGTGCGGAATCCCGGCCGCCGACTCGACCGACTCGATGCCGCGGCCGACCTCGCCGTCGGCGTCGGCGAGCGTCTTGCCCATATCGGCGGTGACCAGCGCGGTGAGCTCCGGCCGGTGCCGGATGAGTGCGTCGCGCAGAGCCAATACAGCCCGGGCCCGTTCCTGCGGCGGGACCTCGCGCCAGCCGGGCTGGGCCGCGCGGGCGGCCTGGACGGCGGCGTCGACATCACCCGCGCCCGATAGCGGCACCCGCGCGGCGAGCTCGCCGGTTGCCGGGTCGCGATCCTCGAGCGCATCGCTGGTCGCAGCGTCGCGCCACTCGCCCGCGATGTAGTTCTGCAACGTCCGTGTCTCGGCCGCGGTGGCCATGGATCCAGCCTACCGCCGTCGCGTCCGGCGACGAGCCCGGTGGCTGGCGAACTGGCCGGGCTCGGCTTCCTGATCGAGCACCTGCTCGATCGTCCGGCCGCTGAGCACCGACTCCGGCTGCGAGGAGGTGGGCCTGCGCCGGGCGTCGGAGCCCTCATCGCGCTTCTTGATCAGGAGCCACTTCTCCCGGTCCGAAGGCGGGCCGGTCCGGACCAGGGCGTAGGCGCCCTTGATCTTCTCGCCGAGCATGAAGATCTTCACGTCGCCCTTCTCGATCGCCTTCTGGAGGTCCATGGGCTCGCCCCGCCGAGTCTCTGAGATGTTCTGGAAGACGCCGCGGTCCCAGACGATCATCGGCCCGGCGCCGTATTCGCCCTCCGGGATCACGCCCTCCCACTCGAGGTAGTCGAGAGGGTGGTCCTCGGTTCGCATGGCGAGTCGCTTGTCGCGAGGGTCGAGCGAAGGGCCCTTGGGAATCGCCCATGAGGCGAGCACGCCATCTGTCTCGAGCCGCAGGTCGTAGTGCTCCGAGGTCGCCGAGTGCTTCTGGATCGAGAAGCGCGGATGGCTCCGCTTCGCCTTGCTCTTCCCCTTCGTCTTGGCCTTGCCGCTCGGCTCCCTCGTCTTGGAGAAGTCCCGCTTGCGCTCGTATTCGCTCAGCGCCGCCTTGCGTTTGGGCATCAGACCGCCACCTCCAGCTCTGCGATCGAGTCCGCCAGTGCACCGCGCAGGCCGTCGAGATCGGTGATCGCGTCGGGGTCCGAGCAGAGCCCGAAGGCGAGCTCCCCGCCGAGAGAGATGATCGACACCCGGAGGGCGTGGCGGTCGGCGGGCTCGGCGAATGAGCTGAACTGCTCGACCGCGTGCCCGAGGATCAGCGGACGCTGCCTCGGGCCGGGGACGTTGGAGACCGAGAGCGCGAATTCGCGCGGCCCCGAGGTCAGCCTGGTCACGCCTCGATAGAGCGGGCGGAAGCGGCCCAGGGCGTGGAAGAAGGCGTAGAGCGTGTCGGCGTCGTGGTCGAGTTTCCGCTCGCTCGTCTCCGTGTTGATCATCCGCAGCCGGGCGGCCGGGTCGGGTTCGGAGATCGGCAGATCCAGGTTCATGAAGGAGTCGCGGTTGCCGAGTTGCCCCGCATCCTCCTCCTGTGCGTGCAGGCAGACGGGGCACTGCACCCGGAGGTCGTCGGCGATCCCTCCGACTTGCGGTAGCCAGCGGCGAAGGCCTCCGGCGACTACGGCCAATACGACGTCGTTCACGGTTACGCGCTCGGCGGCGCCGTGCTCGATCCGCTTCAGCCGCTCGAGTGGGAAGCTCGTCCAGGCGACCTCGCGAGCCGGGCCGATGTGCTGGTCGAGTTTCGTGTCCCGGCCGCGGCGGAGCTCTCGCCGAAGTGCGGCGGGAAGGCCCACCACGACGCGCGCCTCCCGTGCCTCAGTTGCCGGGGCCTGCGCGGGGCGGGCCGGACTTGCGGGCGACGGTTGGTCGTCCTCGTCCCAGAGCAGCCCGGCGATCAGGCTGATCGCGCTCACCCCATCCGCCATTGCGTGGTGGATTCGACCGACCAGTGCGACTCGCTCGCCGGTCAGCGGCAGGGCGTCGAAGCGCCACAGCGGCCGGGTGTGGTCGAGGCGCTCGGAGAGAAGGTCGCCGACGGCGCGGCGAAGCTCCTCGTCGGAGAGTGGGTCCGCATGCTGCGGCTCGGCGACGTGCCAGGCAAGATCGACCTCGGGGGCGTCGACCCATGCCGGCCGGCCGAGGCCGAAGCGTGGTTCCTCCACACGCTTGCCGAGCCTCGGAAAGGCTGCCATTCGCTCACCCACCTGCTCGCGGAGGCGCTCCACCGAGAGCGCACTGCCGCCGGACCCGGGCGCGACGATCAGGACTTTGCCCGTGTGTCCCTTGATCACGGGTGATTCAAGGCGCAGGATCTGGGCGTCATCTTGGGTGAGCCGCTCTCTCCCGCCTGTCGCCATGGCCGGGATCATCGCGCCCGCGGCCGTCGCTGTCACGTCCGTTTCTTGCGCTGAAGGTCGGGTACCCCTGTGGAGAACCGACAAAGGAGACGATCAAAGATGGGTGAACACATCGATGAGGCGAAGGGACGCACCAAGGAAGCGGCCGGAGACCTCACCGACGACGAGAAGCTGAAGCGTGAGGGCAAGATCGATCGCGGGGTCTCGAGCGTCAAGGACACGGTCGACGACGTGGCCGACAAGGTGAAGGAGAAGGTCGGCAAGGATCGGAACCCGAACGACTGACCGCCCGTCTGAAGAGCTGAGGCAGGAGACTGGACCGGAGCACACGCTCCGGTCCTTTCTTTTGGCGATGGGGAGAACTACCTACTCGAATCCCGCAGTTCGCCCCGATGACGCACGCTCGGGCGGCGGTGAGAATGGCTGCGCCAAGGGGAGCAGGAAACCACCAAAGGCAGGGACAACCCGCCCGCCGCCAGATTCGACTCACACGGGCCGCCCTAGGGGGGCGGCCCGTTTTTTATGCTGGATCGCCCTCGCGCTCGCCGTACAGAGCGTCGGCCATCTCCGTGGGGGCCTGCGCCTCGCCGCGCATCTCGAGAAGACGGATCGCGACGATCACGATCACGAGGCCCTCGAATGGCTGGAGCAGGCCCTCGGCGGCCAGATCGACCGCCGTTTCCAGGGCGAAGCCGTGGAAGGGGATGGCGATTGCCTGCACCGCGAGCTCGGTGAACAGGATCACCCCGACGACGGTCGCGAACACCCGTCGGAAGTTTCCGCGGACGAGCTCGACACTGCGCCTCATCGCATCGATCGGCCCGCGGTGCTCCAGCTTCATCACCGCCGGCGAGATCCCGACGTAGGCGAGGAAGACCAGGCCCGGCACCACCAGCAGCAGGATCCCGAGC
>DATDKQ010000336.1:0-6365 GCA_036519915.1 Solirubrobacterales bacterium
GTGTCGGCGATGAAGCGCTCCTGGCCCGAGGGCTCGACCCCCTGGTCCTCGAAGATGTGGCTGACGCGCGAGAGCACCGCGATCTGCGCGTAGATGTCGGCGATGTTGTCGGCGAGGCGCTTCTGCTGGAACTGCCGAGCGATGATGTCCTTGCGGTGCTCGCGCAGGAGCTTCTCGGTGAGGCCGGCCAGGCGCTTCACCTGGTCGGAGACCGAATCGGCGTGCTCTGAGAGGTCCTCGTGTGCCCGGGTGATCTTATCCGGGCGGACCTCGCGCTGAATCCGACCCGAGGCGTAGTCGATCAGCACGCCGATCGAACCGATCGGGTCGCTCAGCTCGATCTCGGAGAGACCCTCGAGCTTCTCACCGACCGGCTTGATGCCGCCGAGGGCGATGAAGGCCCGCATCACGTCGTTCGCGCCCTCGAAGATCGGATAGATGCGAGTGTCGCGGAGCACCTTCTCGTAGGGGCGGTCGCGCATGTAGCCCTCGCCGCCGGCGAGCTGCAGGGCACGGTTGGCGGCGTACCAGAGGAACTCCGTCCCAGAGACCTTGCAGATCGCCGACTCGAGCGAGTAGTCGGGGACGCCGGCGTCGACCAGCCCGCAGGTCAGGTAGGTCATCGACTCGAGCCCGAATAGGTAGGAGACCATCCAGCCGATCTTGTCCTGGACGAGCTCAAAATCGGCCAGCGGCTGGCCGAACTGGCGACGCTCTTTGACGTGCTCGATGGAGAGGTCGAGGAGCTTCTTGGCGCCGCCCACCGAGCCAGTGCCGAGGCCAATGCGGCCGTTGTTGAGAACCTGCATGGCGACGCGGAAGCCCTGGCCGGGCTCTGCGAGGACGTTCTCGGGCGGCACGCGGACGTCCTTGAAGTAGAGCCGGCGAAGGTCGTTGGCTTGCAGGCCCATCGTTTCGTAGCGCTCGCCCACCTCGAGCCCGTCCATGCCCTTCTCGAGGATCAGGGCGATGTGCTTGTCCTCGCCGTCCACCTCGGCGCGCGCGAAGGTCGTGATCACGTCGGCACGCGAGCCATTGCCGATGTAGCGCTTCTCACCGTTCAGAACCCAGGAGCCGTCTGGCTGCTCGACCGCCCGGGAGCGCAGGTGGTAGGCGTCCGACCCCGCCTCGGGCTCGGTCAGCGCGAAGGCCGCCAGCTTGCGGCCGATGGCGAGGTCGGGCAGGAAGCGCTCCTTCTGCTCATCGGTGCCGAACAGGGAGATGCCCTTGAAGCCGATGGACTGGTGGACACCGAGGACGATCGCCAATGTGGCGTCGATCTGGCCGACGGTCTCGAACACCCGGGCGTAGCCGGTCTGGGAGAGGCCCTGTCCTCCGTACTCCTTCTCGACGTAGAGGCCGAGGGCACCGATCTCGCCCAGGTCGCGGAGCACCTGGTCAGGGATCCAGCGGTCCTCCTCGGCCTGCCTGGGGTCGTAGTGCTCGGCGCAGTAGTCGCGGATCCGCCCGTTCAGGTCACGGATCCGGTCCTGCTCTTCGCGGTCCGCGGTCGGCCAGGGGAAGACCAGCTCCTCGTGGATCTCGCCGAGGAAGAGCGACTTGGCGAACGAGGAGACGCCCTCCTCAGCCTCCGCCTTCCGCGGGATCGCTTCGCGGACCGCCACGTTGTGAGACTACCCAGGGATGCGCCAGTCCCTCGCCCTCGCGCTGATCCTGCTGCCCGCGCTCGCCGGGTGCGGCGGGTCCGATCACGAGCGGGTCAACGCCGAGGTCATGCTCGACCAGGCAAGTGCTCACCGGATCTCCAACGCGAACGTCGAGATCGACGCGCATTTGCAGGTCCTCGGAGTCGATCGGCTCTCCCAGCCGCTCCGGCTGCGGGTGGACGGTCCCTATCTCAGCGGCGGCAGCGAGCGGATCCCGAGCTTCGACTGGCGGCTGAGCGCGAGCGCCCTCGGCTTTCCCGTCGGCGGGCGCGTGCTCTCGACCGGCTCGAATGTCTATCTGACCCTCTACGGCAACGACTACGAGGTGGGGAGGACCGCCGTCTCGGCGGCCAACCAGCGGCTTCAGGAGGCCGCGGCCGCTGCCGGGGCCCCAGTCGATCTGCGGAGATGGTTCGGCCCAGGGCGGGTCGTAGGAGATGACAACGCCGGCGGTGCGGACTGCGAGCGGATTACGGCCCCGCTGCGACCTGGGGAGACCGCCGGTGACCTGGCGCCGCTCGCGTCAGCCCTCGGGCTCTCACAGCCCCCCACGGTCTCCGGCCGCGCAACCGCATGTGTCGGCTACGACGACCGGCGCTTTCACGAGCTTCAGGTCGATGCCGTGGTCGAGCTTCCGCCCGTGGATCGCGTCCAGCTCGGCGGGGCCACTGGCGCACGCCTGAACGCGGACGTCGTGATCAGCGACATCGGCGATCAGCAGCCGATCTCGGCCCCCCGAGGCAGCTACCGGCCGATCCAGGACCTGTTTCTCACACTCAACGATCTCGGCGTCCCGGTTCCCCATTAGGCTGCTCACATCGAATCTGGAGGGAGAAGTCCGGAGGAGCGTCGCGCGGCTGCCAAGGCCCGTGCGCGAGCAAGGAGCGACGAGCCGCCCGCGACCGGCGACGAGGAACTGCTCGAGCCGGCAGGTGACCGCGGCGCCGAGGGAGAGATCGACCGCCACTACGGCGGCGGCGATGTCTACCTGCGTCGCAGGCTGATCGCGCTCGGCGCGGTGATTGTCGTGATCATCCTGATCTTCCTGCTCGTCGGCGGCTGCTGAGCCCGGCTCACGCGAGCTCCTCAGCCTGATCGGCGATCAGCTTCGCGAGCGCGAGGGACGAGGTCGCGGCGGGCGAGGGCGCGTTGCGCACATGCAGGGCGCGCTCGGTGTGGTGGACGACGAAGTCGTCGACCAGGCGTCCGTCGCGATCGACCGCCTGGGCCCGGACGCCCGAGGGACCGGGGAGGACGTCCGCCGGGTCTAGCTCGGGGACGAAGCGCCGCAGATCGCCCACGAACGTGCGGCGGCTCGCCGCGTGCCGGAGCTCGCCGAGGCCGGTCCGCCAGAAGCGGCGGACGAGGCGCCAGGTTCCGGGCCAGGCCAAGTTTGAGGCGAGGTCGCGCCAGCGCACCCGGCCCAGCCGGTAGGCATCCCGGGCGCCGACCATCAGTGCAGAAGGTCCCAGGAGAATCTCGTCGTCGATCCCGCGGGTCAGGTGCCCGCCGAGAAAGGGGAGGTCAGGGTCCGGGACCGGATAGATGCTGGCGCGGACCAGGTCGCGCCGCTCCGGACGCAGGCGGAGGTAGGCGCCACGGAAGGGGACGATCCGGGGCTCGGCCGGAGCCCCGGCGGCAACCGCCAGGCGGTCCGACCAGGCGCCGGCGCAGCTGACCACGAAGTCGGCCTGGGTGGTGCCGCCCCCATGGTGGACCGCGAGGGCCCCGGCCCTGGGGGCCAGGCCGAGGACCTCGCATCCGGTCGCGACGGCGCCGCCGGCGGCCTGGACGTCCGAAGCGAAGGCCGCCGCGACCCGCGCGAAGTCGACGACGCCCGTGGCAGGCGAGTGCAGCGCGGCCAACCCGCGGGCGTGCGGCTCGATCTCGGGGATCGCGTTCGGGCCCACGCGCTGCAGCCCAGGGACCTCGTTGGCCCGCCCGCGGCGCTCGAGCTCGTCGAGGCGCGGCAGCTCGGGCTCCTCGGTGGCGATGATCAGCTTGCCGTTCCGCCTCGCCTCAATGCCGTGCTCGTCGCAGTAGGCGTAGAGCAGGCGGGCGCCCTCGACGCAGAGGCGCGCCTTCAGCGATCCGGGCGAGTAGTAGATCCCCGCATGGATCACGCCGCTCGAGTGCGAGGTCTGGTGCGGGGCGAGCCGGTCCTCGCGCTCGAGCACGCACAGGCTGGCGTCAGGGTGCCGGGCGAGCAGCTCCCGCGCCACCGCCAGCCCGAGGATGCCGCCACCGATCACGACGAAGTCGGCGGTCCTGGGAGGCTGGCTTGTGGTCGGCGCCGTCATGGGGCTGACTCTACGGCCGGACTAGGATCGGCCGATGGCACTTCCGCTGAAGCCTCCGATCAAGCCGCAGCTCGCGCTTTCCCGCAAGGTGCTGCCGGAGGGGGATGACTGGGTGTATGAGCCGAAGTACGACGGGTTCCGCGCGATCGCCTACGTCGACGGCGACGACGTCTACCTGCAATCCCGCGGTGGCAAGCCGCTGCGGCGCTACTTCCCGGAGGTGAAGTTCCCGGAGGGCCGCTACGTGCTCGACGGGGAGCTGGTCATCCTTGGCGAGGGCGGCCGCGAGGAGTTCGACGCGCTGCAGAATCGGCTCCACCCGGCGGAGTCGCGGGTCCGGATGCTGGCCGAGCAGACGCCGGCCCTCTTCCGCGCCTTCGACCTGCTCGCGGTCGACCGCCGCAAGCTGACCGGCAAGCCGTTCTCCGAGCGCCGGGCGGCCCTGGAGCAGCTGATCGCCGACGCGCCCGGGCGGAAGAAGAGCGCCTCGGGGTCGGTCGAGGTCACGCCGCTCTACAAGACTACGAAGAGCGCGGAGCCGCTGCTGCTGAGCGGGGAGGGTGTGATCGCGAAGGAACTCGACGCCACCTACAAGCCCGGGCAGCGCAAGGGCATGGTCAAGGTGAAGCGGGTGCGGACGATCGACTGCGTCGTGATGGGCTGGCGGCCGGGGAAGCACGAGGGGACGGTCGGCTCGCTGATTCTCGGCCTCTACGAGAAGGGGAAGCTGCGGCCGATCGGCCACACCTCGGGCCTGAAGGCGAAGGAGAAGAAGGAGCTGGTGAGGACGCTCGCCGAGTATGAGACGGGGGAGAAGGGCTCAGGCGACCCGAGCCGCTGGGACGCCGACCGGGAGCTCGAGTGGTTCGAATTGCGCCCCGAGCTCGTCGTGGAGGTCACCTACGACCACACCTCGGGCGGTCGCATCCGTCACGGCTCGAAGATCGTCCGCTGGCGGGACGACAAGGCCCCCAAGGACTGCAAGATCGACCAGCTGGTCTAGTTCGGGGCGGGTCGGTGCGATCGATGAGCGTTTGATGAGCCTCGGCGATCCACAGGCGCCGAGCCCCTAGCGTCAGGGCGAGGGGCGGCCCTCAGGGCGAGACGGACTGCAGGATGTACGGCCAGACGTAGACCTCCCAGGTCGCGGCGACGATCAGCATCGGGATCGCCATCGCGACAGTGACGAAGGTCGCGGCCAGCAACTGGTCCCACTCGCCGCGGCGGCTGGCGATCGTCCAGGCGGCCAGTGGGAGGAAGACGGCGGTGAGCTCGAGCAGCGCGTGGGGGAGGGCGGTGAGGACGAGCAGGGGGGCGGAGATGTGCTCATCCCAGGCGATCGTGGCGCCGACCAGCCCGAGGCCCACGGTCTGGGTGAGGAGCGAGAAGCAGGTGACGCCGATCACCCAGCCGAAGGCGATCGGGCGGGCCTTCTCGTGGATCACCCGCTTGAGGCCGGTCTTCCTGCTGGCCGTCAGAGGCAGCGTGGCACCGGCGATGAACCCAGCCACGCACGCGAAGGCGTGGAGCGCCAGCACCAGCGAGTTCCGGGCGAGGACCTCGAGGACGTCGAACGGGACCGGGCCTCCGGGAGCGGTGGGGCCGTAGTGGAATCCGTAGTCCGGCTTCACCAGGGAGGCGGTGAGGGTCACGCCGCCGAGCAGGCAGAGCGCGATCAGGACGGCTCCGAGGAGCCAAGTACGAAGCACCGGCCACGGGTCGTCTCCCCAGCGCTCGAGAATCGAGCGCGTCTGGTGCATCCCGTGGACGACGACGAACTGGTTGGCGTCCATGCCCGCACTCATCGGCCTCGATGCCGCTGGGCTTTATGGCGAGAGCGAGAGCTGGCCGGCGTCGCAGGCGATCCCGTCCACGGGGGTCAATGGGCCGGTTGTCCGGCCAGGAGCTGTCGGAGGTCGGTGAGCATCGGCGCCGTCTGCTCATCGACGTCGAGCCAGGTGTAGCGCCGGAACCCGTCGCCGCGGGCCCGCGCTTCGCGCTCGCGCTGGCGGTCCTGCTCCCAGGCGTGACGGCTGTGGTGATAGCGGTAGCTGTCGAGCTCGACGGTGAGGTGGTGCTCGGGCCAGCGGCAGTCGACGTATCTACCATCGACTCGCCGATTTGCTTCTGGCTGGGGAAGGGAGGCGTTCCGGAGAACGTCAAGGAAGCGGCTCCCGAGGCGGCTGAGGGTGATGGGAACCTCGCCCCAGATCACCCGGCGGAGCTTCCGTGCGCCGGGCCAGTTATGACGGCGGCTAAGGACCTGCTCGACCTGCCCGGGGGTCGTGTGGTGTCGGACGTCTGCCTCGTGGACCGTGCGGGCGAGTTCGTCCTCCTCGAGGACGGCAGCAAGGTCGACGAGGGTGCGCTGGACGGTGGTGATCGGGATGCCGCGCCA
>DATDKQ010000337.1:0-4378 GCA_036519915.1 Solirubrobacterales bacterium
CTTCATGGACCTCGGCTGGATCCCGAGCCACCCGACGCCCTTCAGCGTCCCCGAGTGGATGGGCACCTGGTTCGAGATCTATCCCTACTGGGAGACGATCGGGGCGCAGATCCTCGCCGGTCTCCTGGTGGTCGGCTCCTATGTGCTCGCCGAGCACGTCAAGGTCCGCCGCCGCGTGCAGCGCGGCGAGCAGCCCGCGGTCCGCGCGGAGGCGCCTCCTCCCCTCCCGCAGGCGCAGACCGGGGGGGCCTGAGAGAATCGCGCCCGTGCGGCGCGCTGCGGTCATCGGCCTCGCCCTGGCGCTCCTCGCGAGCGGTCTGGCGGTGGCGAAGAAGAAGCACCACCACGGCAAGCTCCCTCGCGGGCCCTATCCGAGCCTCGGCGCCTGCTCCGTCTTCCCGAAGTCCTCGGCCGCGGCCAACGCGGCGTCCGCGGCGGACGAGTCCGCCTGGAACCAGAACATCTCACAGGCGCCTCTCGACCCCAACTCGGCGAGCTACATCGCCTACATCAACTCCCACGGCGGCGACTTCGTCCACCCGGACTTCGGCTCGCCGCGCGAGTACGGCTTCCCCTACGCGGTCGTGGGCAGGAAGCAGAAGCGGACCAAGGTCAACTTCACGGCATATGGTGGTGAGTCGACGCACGGCGCCTACCGCGTTCCCCTCAAGGCCCTGGTCGAGGGCGGGCAGGCCTCCGACGGCGACCGCCACGTGCTCGCGGTCGACCGCAAGCGCTGCAAGCTCTTCGAGCTCTACCGGGCCTTCGCTCAGAAACGGCCCAAGCCGCATTGGAACGCGGACTCGGGCGTGATCTGGGACCTGCGCTCCGCAGCACTCCGGCCCGACGGCTTCACCTCCGCCGACGCCGCAGGGCTGCCGATCTTCGCGGGGCTCGCCCGCTTCGACGAGGCGGCGGCCGGGCACATCGACCACGCCCTTCGGGTGACGGTGAGCTCGAGCAGAGATGCCTGGATTCACCCCGCCTCGCACTGCGCCGGCTCGACGAGCAGCACCGACGCGCCGCCGATGGGCCTGCGGCTCCGTCTCAACGGCGGCTACGACATCTCGGGAATCACGGGCCCCGCGCGCTCGATCGCGGTGGCCCTCAAGCAGTACGGACTGATCGTCGCGGACAACGGCTCGAACTGGTTCATCTCCGGCACCTCCGACCGCCGCTGGCCGGACGAGAACCTCGACCAGCTCAAGTCGATCCCGGGCTCGGCGTTTGAAGTGGTCCAGAGCGCGGCGCCCATGCACCAGTGTTGAGCAGGCTGCGCAGCCGAAGCTGAGCCAGTGAGGTCAGCCGCCGCGGGCGGCGGAGACGAGCGGCGGCGGCGGTGGGATCGTCCCGGCGAGCACGAAGTTGTCGACCGCTCTCTGCACACTGATCGGCGCGGGTGTGGGATCGCCGGTCGGCGTGATCGTGAAGCTGCCGGTGATCCCGTCCTCGACCCGGGTCTTGAAGAGCTCAGCGATAGTGCCGCTGCGGGTGGCGCCCCCCTGTCGGATCGCCTCGAGCAGGACCCCCGCGGCCTGGCCCGCGTAGGGGGCGAAGACCTCGACAGGCTGGTCGCCGGTCTGAGCCTTCAGCTCCTCGACGAAGATGCCGCCCGCGCCGGTGAGCGCATCCGGCACCTTGCCGGGGAGGCTCACGTACATCCCCTTCGAGTCCGGCCCAGTGTTGTCGATCGTGGCCTGCTGAGCGAAGCCGTCGAAGGCGAACAGCTTGACGGCTCCGTCGTTGGGCCCGAGCGCCGCCACCTTGTCGCGGATCAGCTGCACGCCGTTCTCCTCCAGGATCGCCGCCAAGACCACGGCGTCGGCTCCGGACGCCTTCACCTTCTGCATGAGGAGGGCGTAGTCCCTCGCATCCGGGTCGTAGTGCTCCGTGCCGGCGACCTGCATGCCGGCCGCGCCGGCGGCCCCCCCGAAGGTCCGTCCCTGTCCCTCGCTGGTCGGGTCGTCGCTCGCGATCAGCACGAACGGCCTCTTCACACCCTGCTCCTCCGCGAAGCTCGCGAGCCCGGCGCCCTGAACGGCGTCATTCGGCACGACACGGGCATAGTTGCGGTTGCCCGACGGGAAGTAGACGACGGGCTCGTCCTTCTTGCAGAGGGTCGGGCTCGGCTGCGTCAGGCAGACGAACGTGTTCCCGGGAGAGACAATCGCCAGGCCGCCGCCCGGCGCACGGTTCAGGATCGGCATCTCGATCGCGGCGCAGCCGGAGTTGTAGGTTCCGATCACCCCGATCACGTCCGGGTTGGCGGCGTAGGCCTGGGCGTTCGAGCGGCAGAGGCCCTCATCCCACTCGCCCGTCGTGCCGATCGAGTCGTCGCAGGCCTGGAAGGCGACCTGGGTCTTCTGCCCGGCCTGCCAGCCCTTGCGGGCGATCTCCTGGACGATCGCATTGTTCATCTGTCTCGAGCGCTCACCCGAGTCGCCCTTCAGCGGCAGGTCCGAGACGATCAACTTGGAGGCCTCGCCGCTGCCGGCGTACTGGACACTGCCGCAGTCGGCTTCGACCGCCTGGATCGCGCTGGTCTTGCTGCCGCCGCCGCACGCCGAGATCGTTAGGACGGCTATGAGAGCCGCCGCGACCCCCGAGGCCAGTGCAAGGCGCGGGCGCACGGCGCCCACCCTATGGGCTCAGGCGGCGGCCTTGGCGGCCTGGCGCTCCGGGGCGATCCGAACCACGTCCCATGCGAGACCGAGCTTCTCGAGCGACCAGATCACTCCCGCGGAGGGGTCGAGCTGCTTCCGCTTCATCCCGTGGACCGCCGAGGTCGGGAAGGCATGGTGCGAGTTGTGCCAGGCCTCGCCGAACGTCGGTATCGCCAGCCAGGCGAGGTTCCGCGACTCGTCGGTCGTCTCGAAGTCCCGCTTGCCAAACATGTGGCAGAGGGAGTTGATCGAATAGGTGACGTGGTGCAGGACGAAGATCCGCACCGCCCCACCCCAGAGCAGGCCCGTCAGGCCGGCGAGCAAGGTGCCGCCGATCGCGACACCAAGGCCGAACGGGATCGCCAGTCCGACCAGCGCCCAGAAGACGAAGGTGCGGTCGATGAAGCGGGCCACCGGGTCCTTGAGCAAGTCCGGCGCGAAGCGCGTCTTGGAGCCTCGCTGCGTGTGGATAAACAGCCAGCCCAGGTGGGCGTGAAAGAAGCCCTTGAACTGGGCCCAGACGCCCTCGCCGTGCCCTACGTGCGGGCTGTGGGGGTCGCCTTCCTGGTCCGAGAAGGCATGGTGCTTGCGGTGGTCGGCCACCCAACTGATCATCGGGCCCTCGATCGCGGCCGAGCCGAGGGCGCCCATCACGGCGCGGACGGTCGGGCCGGTCTTGAAGCTCCGGTGGGTGAAGAGCCGGTGGAAGCCGACCGTGATCCCAAGCCCGGTCGGGATGTAGATCAGCGCGAAGACCACCAGGTCACTCCAGTGCAGCCAGCTGCCCGCCAGCTGCCAGACGACGAAGCCGAGCATCAGGAACGGGACGACAGTGAGGAAGCCGGTGATGATCCGGTCGCGCGTCTCGTGCGCGACGGGCTGGACGTCATCCGCAAGAGGCACGGGGCGAGAGCGCGGAACGGACGCGGAAGGCGCCGCTGTTGTCGACGGGCCGGTGGGGGGCGCTGTCACTCCAGCGGCAACGTCCGACATATGGATCTCCTTTGCTTGGGTCCTGACCGGGTCGCTCCGACTCTCGTCGTCGTGACTCGAGTACCGGGTTAGGGACCCTAGCGCCATTTCCTGACGCTGTGGTGAGGAATTCGGCAACCCTAACCGGAACTGAACCTGCGACGGCGCTAGGGTCGGCACATGTCCACCGAGCCACTCGTCAAGGAGATTGAGCGCGCCTTCCCCCAGAGGCCTTTCTCGATCGAGCTCTGGGACGGCTTGAGGGTGCCCTCGACCGACGCCAATGGCGGCGGTCCGACCTTCACCGCCCGCTCCGAGGACGCGATCGCCTACGCGGTCTCGGCGCCCGGGCAGCTCGGGCTGGGGCGCGCCTACGTCGCCGGCGCGATCGAGGTCGACGACATGGACGCTGTGATCGGGCTGCTCAACGACTGGCACCCGCCGCCCGTGGGAGCCGCGACGAAGGCCCGGCTGATCGCCGCCGCGCTACGCGCCGCCGGCGTGCGCCGCCCTCCGCCCGCGCCGAAGGCCGAGATCCACCTCCGTGGCCGCAAGCACAGCTCGGAGCGAGACCGCGAGGCCGTCCGCCACCACTACGACGTCGGCAACGAGTTCTTCTCGCTCTTCCTCGACGAGTCGATGACGTACTCCTGCGCCTTCTTCTCCCGCGTCCCGCCCCCGAGGGGATTTCTCTCCGGCGACCGGCCGCCGACCCTCGAGGAGGCCCAGGAGGCGAAGCTCGA
>DATDKQ010000338.1:0-4825 GCA_036519915.1 Solirubrobacterales bacterium
CCGGGCTCTGGACATGATCCTCAGCGGCCGGATCGTCGAGGCCGATGAGGCCCTCGCAATGGGCCTTCTGACGGAAGTCGTCGCGCCGGGGAAGCACCTGGACCGGTCTCTGGAGATGGCCGAGGGACTCGCCTCGTTCCCACAGGAGACGATGCTGGCCGACCGCCGCTCGGCCATCGAGGGCTTCGGACTCCCGCTGGAGGAGGGCCTCGCCCGCGAGGCCGAGATCGGCGGAGCGGTCACCGGCGTCGGAGTCGAGGGCGCCGCCCGCTTCGCCGCCGGCGAGGGCCGCGGCGGCAAGGGCGCCGGGGTCTAGCGCGGATCTCGAGCAGTTTCCCGGCCCACCGCCAGGAAATCGCTCACGATCGATCCAAGACGGCGCGCAGCGTCGCCGCTACATGCTCGGGGTCGTAGCGGACCTGGGCGTGGGTGAATCTCAGAACGATGAAGCCCGCGGCAACCAGCGCTTGGTCTCGCCTCCGATCCTTTGCCTGCTGACTCGGCGTCCGGTGGTACCGCAGACCGTCGGTCTCGACGATGACCCTGGCAGCTGCCCAGAGGAAATCCACGCGGAACCCGTTCACTCGTTGCTGGGTCTCCGGCTTCGGCAGCCTTGCCCGACGAAGGAGACGCAAGAAGCGCCGCTCCAGCTCCGAATCAGTCAAGGCGAAGGTATCCCGATCCAGGACTCGCCGGAGCGCGGGAAGCCCGATTACGCCTCGGTGCTCCTCGATGTCCGCACGTAGGGAGTCGGGCTCGACAAGCCCCAGTTTGTCGGCCGCGTTTACTGCTGCCTCCAACTCGATCGGGTCGAGGAGGGAGGCGAGATCCAGGAGCGTGCGACCCGGGCTCGTCACCGGGATCCGCTCATACCGGGTCCGATCTACCTCTTCGAGGTCGCGACGCCGATGAATGCGAATCCCGCTCCGCCGGTGACTCTTGACGCCCGGGACTGAGACATGGACGACCGGCGGCCGATCCTGCTCCCCTTGAATGCCTGTTTTCGTCTCCCGGATGCCCCACAGCTGGGCCGCGCTCTGATGGCTGAGCACCGCCTGGCCGCCGCACACCAGGACTGCGGCCGACCACCAGCCTCGGGCAGTCAGTCTCGGCCGTCCCACCGCGAAAACCCCCCGCCAAAGTCGATGAAGGCGTCCGGCTCTGACGCGGCCGTCGATCTCATCCGAGCTGAACCCGCCCTCGATGAGCTGGCGCCGCGTCACGACACCGTGCTGAGAGTCCGCGAGACGCCAGAGCCGGACTGAATCTCGAGCAGTTTCCTGGCCCACGTCCAGGAAAGCGCTCGAGCTCGTGGATTCTCCCCCGCGCTACAGCCGGAAGCTCGGCAGCAGGCGCTTCTCCGTCTCGCCCGAGACCTGGGCGATTACCTCGACGTGGCCCTCCAGCGGGGTGCCGCGCAGCTTGGTGGCGAGCAGGTCGTCGACCTGGAAGATGCCGGCGGAGTTGTTCATGTCGATCTCGATGCGGACGGCGCGCTCCTCCCCGCCCTCGATTCGGACCTCGTCGATTGCCGCTGCGGAGAGAGCGTGAATCCCGTACTGACCGTCCTCGACCGGAATCCGCGAGCGGCCCTCGGCCATGTCGAGGGCGTCCGCGACCCGCACCACCCCGGCCTCCAGGGTGTAGGGCTCGCCGCGACGGCGGTGGCCGATGATCGCGTGCAGGATCTCCGAGGTCACCACCGTCCGCTCGGGGTCCCGATAGACGTCGACGAGCAGCGACTGCAGCCGCTCCTGGACCAGGAAGAGGCTGTAGGCCTCGTGGTCGACGCGATGGACCGACATGCCGACGTCGTGGAGCAGTGCGCCGCCCGCCACGACCACCTCGGCGTCGCGGTCCTTCATCCCGTGCTCGGTGACCATCGCCGGCTCAATCCCGCCCTTGACCAGCAGGCGCAGCAACCGGAGCGCGATATTGAGCACCACCTGAACGTGGACCCAGGAGTGGTCCGACATCCCGAGGCGCTCGGAGTTGATCTGCGCCATGTACCACCAGGCCCGTACCCGCTCGTCGGCGTTCACGGCGTCGAGGAAGCGCTCCAGCCTGCGGTTGCCCCGCGTCGGCGCGTGCACCTGCGCCTTGGCGAGCGCCTCTGCAATGGAACCGACGCGGACATCTGGCCCCTTTGCTTCCATATCCGAGGATCCTTGCAGGGGGCTCATAGGGGGTTCGTGTGACTGGACGTCACCTGGGCGCTTTCGAGGTATTTGCGGGATTTCCGACCGCCGCCGCGGTTACTGTGATCGCGCTTCGGCTTATGGAACTCGGATGACGGTCTGTTCGAACACAGGCATATCCGTTCCTGAGTGCTCGTGTCGGGTCTGCCTCGAGGCCCAGATCGAGCGCCACATGCCGTCGTTGCTCGGCGCGACCCAGGCCGATCAGCCGACGATCGAGATGTCGGCGGCCTCCGGCCTCGCCCGGCTGCGCTTCGCCCGCCGGCTGCGGCGGCTTCGGCGCGCCGCCTAATCACGCCTCGGTAGGCGCCTGCGCCACCGAGGCTCCGAGCACGCCCGCACTGGCCACCATCACCAGCGCGATGCCGAGCACCTCGATGGCCGCAAGCCCCTGATCGAGGGCAACGAGCCCGATCAGCGCGGCCACCGCTGGCTCGAGGCTCATCAGCACCCCGAAGGTGCCGACCGCGATCCGACGCAGCGCCTCGAGCTCGAGCGAATACGGGATCACTGAGCTGAGCACCGCGGTCGCGGCTCCGACAGCAGCGGCTCCGGGATCGAGCAGATCGCCGCCCGCGGCCGCGGTCCCGGGGACGACCATCAGCGCCGCCGCAACCCCCATCGCCAGAGCGAGTCCCCGGCCGCCCGAGAAGGCCTGGCCCACCCGGGCACTGAGCAAGATGTACGCGGCCCAGAACCCACCGGCGAGCAGTGCGAAGCCGATGCCCGCCGCGCTCGCCGACCCCGACGGCCGGGTGAGCAGAAGCACCCCGATCGCGGCGCAGGCGACCCAGACCAGGTCGAGCGCCCGCCTCGACCCCAGCAGCCCGACGAGCAAGGGCCCGACGAACTCGAACGTCACCGCGATCCCGAGATCGATCCGGTCCAGGGACTCGTAGAAGCTGAGGTTCATCCCAGCGAGGGTCACCCCGAAAGCGATCACCAACATGAGGCCTTCGCGGCCAGCCTCCATGAGAACTGGCCGCCAGATCGCGAGCAGCAGAATCGCGGCGAACAGCAGCCGATAGAGAACCGCGCCAGCAGGCCCAACTTGATCGAACAGGGTGGTCGCGATCGCCGAACCGAGCTGGACCGAGACCACCGCGCTGATCACCAGGGCGGGCGCCGCCACGGAGCGGCCCTCTCCCTGAGCGGCCTGCGTGAAACGGGTTGCGCCTCGCTTCGCTGCGGCGCACCCTCGCATCAATCGCCCATCACCTTGATCACGAGGCGCTTCGAGCGGCGGCCGTCGAACTCGCAATAGAAGACCGCCTGCCATGGGCCGAGATCGAGGCGGCCCTCGGTGATCGGTAGGACGACCTGGTGATGGACCAGCAGATTCTTGAGATGCGCGTCGCCGTTGTCTTCGCCGCCGCGGTGGTGGCGATAGTCGCCGGGATCGGGCAACAACTCGCGGGCCACTTCGTTCGCGGGCTCCTTCCAGCTCGGGGGCGCCACCTTGTCGAGCCACTCCAGCGTGTCCTGCTGGAGCCCCGGCTCGTCGTCGTTCACCCAGACGGCGGCTGTGATGTGCATCGCCGAAACCAGCACCATCCCCTCGGCGACCCCGGAGGTGTCGACCGCGCTCTGCACGTTCGCGGTGATCCGGACGAACTCGCGCCGCTCATCCGTGTTGAAGGTCATGTACTCGGTGTGCGCCTTCACTTTGCTCCTCCTGATTCCGTTTCGGAGATGATGCCCGCCATGGCCGGCCTCCTCTCCCTCGAGCGTCGCGAGGAAGTCGCGGTGGTCACGCTCCAGCGGCCCGAGAAGCGAAACGCGCTTTCCATCGACCTGCGGGTCGAGCTGACCGACGCCTTCGGCGCGCTCGGCGACGACCCCGAGGTCGGCGCGATCGTGCTCACCGGAGCACCGCCGGCCTTCTGCTCGGGGATGGACACGAGCGAGTTCGGCGGCGACCGCGCTCACAGGGAGGACCTCGTGAAGACCAGCATCGGCGCCTTTCGCGCCGTCGGCGGCTGCCTCAAGCCAGTGGTCGCGGCTGTCAACGGACCGGCGCTGGCCGGTGGCTTCGCCCTCGCGCTCCTCTGTGACCTGCGTCTGGCGGCCGAGGACGCGAGCTTCGGCTTCCCCGAGCTGCCGCGCGGGATACCGCCCAGCTACGCGGCCGCACGAGCCGCCCTCCCGGCGCCGGTCGCCGCCGAGCTCACGCTCACCGGCAGGCTGCTCGACGCCCCCGGCGCGCTCCGCCTGGGGATCGTCGGGGCGGTGTACACCGCCGACGAGTTGATGGCACGAGCGGTCGAGCTGGCCGGTCGGATCGCCTCGGCACCTCGTGAGGCGACCAGCCAGACCAAGCGACGGATCCTGCTCGACCGAGACCGCACGATCGGCCATCTCTTCGACGAGGAGGAACGGCTGCTGCGCGAGGCGCTGCTCGGTGACGATCCGGACGAGGCCGCTTAGGTTCGAGCCCGGCGCCCGTCAGACTTGATCGGTGGAGCGACTCCGCCTGATCCGCCACTCCTTCCCCGACCAGCCCGAGCTCAGCACGGCGATCTCGCGCACCATCCTGCGACGGGTGGCCGCCGGCGAGCTTCCCCCGACGATCCGCATCCACCGGCCCGGCAACGAGGTCGCCTTCGGCCGCCAGGACATCGCCAGCC
>DATDKQ010000339.1:0-9002 GCA_036519915.1 Solirubrobacterales bacterium
AGCGCCTCGTCTTCACCGTGACGGATCAGCCCGACGGGGACATCTACGACACCTGCACCGTCGTCCTCACCGAGATCGACTCGGACCGGACCGAGATGCTCTTCCAGCAGAGCGGCGGGCACATGTCCCCCGAGGGCTACCGGCGTGCCGCAGAGGGCTGGTCCGGCTTCTTCGAGCGCCTCGCCGAGCGCCTGGGAATCGATTAGTCCCGCGGGTCTCAGCCGTCTTTACCAACGACTTCGAACAAACAGGAGGAAACAGATGGGGAAGATTGTCGTCACCGAATTCATCTCACTCGACGGCGTGATCGAGGATCCCGGCGGATCCGAGGACTTCGAGTACGGCGGCTGGAGCTTCGAATACGACCGCGGCGAGGACGGCGACCAGTTCAAGATGGACGAGCTGAACGACGCCGATGCAGCGCTGCTCGGCCGGGTGACCTACGAGGGCTTCGCGGCCGCGTGGCCGGAGCGTGCGGGCGATGAGGACGAGGGCGGCTTCGCCGAGAAGATCAACAGCATGCCCAAGTACGTCGTCTCCACGACCATCAATGATCCCGGGTGGCAGAACTCGCACTTGATCTCGGAGAACGTTCCCGAGGAGGTCGAGAAGCTCAAGGGCACCTACGACGGCGACATCCAGGTCGCTGGCAGCGCGACCCTGGTCAAGACCCTGCTCGAGAACGACCTCGTCGACCAGTGGAACCTGATGGTCTTCCCGACGATCCTAGGCTCCGGCAAGCGGCTGTTCGCCGACGGCGTTCCGCGCCGCAAGCTGAAGCTCGTCGAGGATCGCGGCGTCGGTTCCGACGGCATCCGGGTGCAGATCTACGAGCGCGCCTAAAACTCTCAGGGGGTCAGCACGATCTTGCCCCTCGCCCGGCCGTCCTCGAGGCGCTGATGCGCCTCGGCCGCCTGGGCGAGGGGAAAGGTCTCGTCGACCGTGACGGTGAGCTTGCCTTCGTCGACGAGCGCGGCGAGGGATTCGAGGGCGCAGTAGTCGGGCTCCACCTGGATGCCGCTGGTTCGCTTCCCCTGCTCCCGACCGGCGTTGGCGACGGGGTCGGAGACGCCGCCCGGCAGGACGATCAGGAGGCCTCCCTCACGCAACGTCAGGAGGGAGCGCATCCCGTAGTCCTCCGTGCCGATCAGGTCCAGAACGAGGTCGAGGTCGGAGACGGTCTGCTCCCAGGGCGTCGTCGTGTAGTCGATCGGCTCGTCCACGCCGAGCTCGCGCAGGTAGTCGTGCTTGGCGGCGCGCGCGGTCCCGAACACGTACGCACCGCGAGCCTTGGCGATCTGCACCGCGAGGTGGCCGACCCCGCCGCCGGCGGCGTGGATCAGGACCCTGTCCCCCTCCCCCACGTCAGCGACGTCGACGAGCGACTGCCAGGCGGTGAGACCGGCGAGCGGCAGGCCTCCCGCCTGCTCGTCGGTGAGCCCATCGGGGGTGCGCGCCAGCTGTCGCGCCGGGGAGGTGACGAACTCGGCATAAGCGCGAGCGAGGCGTGGGAACCAGGGCATGCCGAAGACCCGGTCCCCGACGGCAAAGCGGGTAAGCGAGGGCGTGGTCTCCTCGACCACCCCAGCGATGTCCCAGCCGAGGATCAACGGCGGCTCACCGACCGCCTTGGGATTTCCGCCGTAGTGGCGGACCTTCCAGTCGACGGGATTGATCCCCGCCGCCGCGACTCTGACCACGACCTCTGTCTGGACCGGCTCCGGGCGCTCGACGTCCTGGAGCTCGAGGACGTCGGGGCCGCCGACCGCCGTCATCACGACAGCCTTCAGAGGCTCACCTCGACGCGGTGATCGTGGTCGTCGAGCACGTAGATGGCCTCGGCGGTCGCCTGGTAGAGGCGGTGGCGGGCCGGCGGGCTGACGTCCTCCGCGGAGATCTCCTCGCCGCCGTGGCCCACCGAGCGCTTCGAGAAGATCTCGATCCCTTCGGCGGTCTCGTGCGCGGGGAGCTCGCGGGCGACCCCGAGCACGTACGCGCCCTCTCCCGTCTCGACCGGCTGCGAGGAGTCGAAGATTGCGATCCCGACCTCACGCCGCTCCCGGAGATTCTCCGAGTGGGTCGCGTCGGGCTGGGAGATCCAGAAGAAGTCCCGGTAGTCGCGATGGGCGAAGTAGACCGGCGAGGCCCACGGCTGCCCCGATGAATCGGCCGTGGACACCACCATGTAGAGGCTCTTGTCGATGATCTCCCTGGCGAGCGTGTGGTCCCGGTCCTCGTTCATTGGGGGATTATCGGGTAATAGGAGAAATGAGGCGAGATGATGGATCAACCGACAGCCGAGCAGGCGCTAAAGGAGCTCGAGGTGCTGGTCGGCGAGTGGTCGCAGGAGGCGATTCCGCCGGGCGGCGAGCCCTGGCCCGGCGAGGCAACGGCGACCTTCGAGTGGCTCGAGGGCAGCGACAACCGGCTGCTGATCGAGCGCTCGACGGTCGAGATGCCTGAGGCACCCGACGGGGTCTGCGTCATCGGCTGTGACGCCGCCAACGGCACCTACTACCAGCTCTACACCGACGAGCGGGGCGTCTGCCGCGTCTACGAGATGAGCATCGGGAACGGCGAGTGGAAGCTCTGGCGGGAGGGCGAGCCGTTCAACCAGCGCTTCACGGCCAAGATCTCCGAGGACGGCAACCGGATCGAGGGGCGGTGGGAGGCCGACGGGGGCGACGGTTGGAAGACCGACTTCGACCTGATCTACATCAGGGTCAGCTAGTCGCCGTCCGCCAGGTCCGTCCGATCCTGCGCAGCATCCTCGGATAGACGATCAGGTGCCGGAATGGCCGGATCGCGGTCAGGTAGGCGCTGCCGAGCAGCCCGTTCGGCTTCACCAGCACGGCCATCTGGCCGCGGTAGGCGCCGCTCCCGTCCGGGACCCAGCCGAGATGGAGCACGCCGTGCACGGTCCGGTTGGCGATCTCGGCGGCCCACTCGTCGTCGAGCAGGTAGAGCGGTTTGAAGGGGAGCGCCTCGAAAGACGGCCCGGAGGGGCCGTCGCGCAGATCCGCCGGCATCCGATCGCGGAGCGTCGGCACTCTCGAGCCGACGCCGTCGTCCGGGCCATCCCAGCCGAGCAACTGTCCGACCTTCCAGCGGAGGGCGAAGAGGATGCGGACGAGCCCGGAGTCGTCATGGGAGGGGTCACCCGAGGCGAACCCCTCCACCAGCAGACCGAAGTCATCGGGACCGCCCGGCGTCGGCAGCGCCCAGACGTCCTCGACGCGGAAGTCCGGGGCGATCTCGTGGATCCGCCAGGGGCGGGAGGTGTGGGCGCTGTCGGGAAGCCGGGTGTCCATCGTGCCGTACAGTAACATACATACATGCATGTACGTACGTTGACGCAGGCGGACCGAAGCGCACGCACCCGAAGCGCCCTCCTGGAAGCGGCCGCGCGGGGCCTCTCCCGCTACGGCTACGGCCACCTTCGCCTCGAAGAGGTGGCACGAGAGGCGGGCTATACGCGCGGGGCCCTCTACCACCAGTTCAAGGACAAGACCGACCTCGCCCTGGCGGTGATCGACTGGGTGAACGAGAACTGGGCGCGCGAGGTCGGTGAGCCCGCCAGCCAGGAGGCCGATCCCGTCAGCGAGCTGCTGGCACTTGCCCGCGGCCACGCCGTCTTCTGCCGGCGTGACGTCGCCGGCGTCGTGATGGCGCTGCGGGTCGAGTTCAGCGGCCATGACCATCCGGTCGGCCGAGAGATCGAGCGAATCATGGAGACGGCGATCAAGCGCGTCGCCCGTTTGGTCAGCGCCGGGCGCAAAGACGGGTCGATCCCTCCCGGCCCACCCGCCCGGACCACCGCGCTGGCCTTCATGGGAGCCCTCGAAGGGACGGTCATCGCGGTCGCCGGGCAGGTCCCGCACGACCAGGAGTTGGCCGTGCGGGCCGTCGCGGGAGTGCTGGGCTTGCGGCGCTAGTCCGTCACGGGCACGGGCGCGATCGGGGCGGCGGGCGCGATCGGCTCACGCTCGATCTCGCGCTCGCGCACCAGCCACAGCGCCAGGGCCGCGCCCGCGAGGCAGACCAGCCCACCCAGCGTAAGCACGTCGTTGACCCCGGCGAGGAAGCCCTCGCGCGCGGCGTGCTCGATCGCTGGCTGTGCCTGCTGCGGCACCGAAGCCAGTGCCTGGTGGAGGCTGCCGGAGGAGGCGGCCTCGACGAGATGGCGCGGCTGGTCGCCGCTCGCAGTGGAGGTGCCTGCGGTGAGCTCGCTCACCTTGGCAGCGCCCTGGCCGACGAAGATCGCGCCCCAGACCGCCACGCCGACCGCGACGCCCACCTGGCGGAAGGTGTCGTTGATGCCGGCGGCCATGCCGCTGCGCTCCTTCGGGACCACGCTGAGCGCGACGTCGCCGATCACCGGGTTGAGGAGCCCAACGCCCGCGCCGAGGACCAGGAATCCGCCGAGCAGCGTCGTCCACTCCGAGTCCGCGCTGATCCCGGACATCAGCAGCAGCCCCGAGCCCGACACCGCGAGCCCGACACTGAGCAGGATCCGAGCCGGCACCCTCGTGAGGAGCATCGCCGCCACGGGCGAGAGGAAGAACGCCGCCAGCGTGATCGGCAGGTAGCGCAGCCCGGCCTGCAGCGGCGTGTAGCCGAGGTAGTTCTGCAGGTAGAGACCGATGTAGAGGAAGAGCGCGAAGGCCGAGGCGGAGATCGCGAAGGCAGCCAACTGAACTCCCGTGAACGCCGGCCGCTTGAAGAAACCAAGCGGCAGCATCGGCTCGCGCACGCGGCTCTCGATCGCCACGAATGTGGCCAGCAGGGCCGCCGAGCCGGCGAACAGGGAAACGATCAGGGTCGAGCCCCAGCCCTCGTCGTTCCCGCGAACCATCGCCAGAACCAGCATGAAGAGGGCCGCGCTGAAGGTCGCGACGCCCGGCCAGTCGACCCGGGTCGCGTTGGGGTCGCGGCTCTCACGGAGCCTCGCGTAGGTGACGGCGATGGCGGCGAGCCCGATCGGCACGTTCAGATAGAAGATCGAGCGCCAGCCAAGGCCGTCGGTGAGCGCGCCGCCGACGAGCGGGCCGATCGCGACGGCAACGCCGATTGAGGCGCCGTAGATGCCCATGGCGTTGGCGCGCTCGCGGCCGGCTGGGAACTCCTGCGCCAGCAGCGCAAGGGAGACCGCGAACATCACGGCGCCGCCGATCCCCTGGAGCGCTCGGGCCCCATTGAGGAAGGTCGGGTCCGGGGCCAGGGCGCAGAGCAGCGAGGCGGCCGAGAAGATGCCGAGCCCCCAGGCAAACAATCGCCGCCGCCCGAACCGGTCGGCGAGCGAGCCGGCTGTCAGGACCAGCGCCGCGAGCGTGAGCGCATACGCGTCCACGACCCACTGCAGGTCGCTGAAGCTCCCACCGAGGTCATCGCGGATCGACGGCAGCGCGACGTTGACGACCGTGATGTCGAGCAGCAACATGAAGGTCGCCACCGAGACCGCGACCAGGGTCCACCATTTGCGAGCCATGTTTTCCTCCTTCGGCCGTCACATCGGCCGCGTTTTGTTCGTCACCCGTGTGACGGATCAGAACGAAAGGACGTGACCGCCCGTGACCGACGACACACTTCTCGCCCAGGAGTTCGAGCAGCACCGGCCCCACCTGGAGGCCGTGGCCTACCGGATGCTGGGCACGACCGGCGAGGCCGACGACGCCGTCCAGGAGGCGTGGCTGCGCCTGAGCCGCACCGATTCCGATCAGGTGGAGAACCTGCGGGCCTGGCTGACGACGGTCGTCGGCCGCGTCGCGCTCGACATGCTGCGTGCGCGAAAGGCGAGGCGCGAGCAGCCCGACGACCACCTCGAGCCGATCGTCAGCGAATCGACCGAGGAGAACCCAGCCGAGGAGGCCGAGCTGGCCGACTCCGTCGGGCTGGCGATGCTGGTCGTGCTGGAGAACCTCTCCCCCGCCGAGCGCGTCGCGTTCGTCCTGCATGACATGTTCGGCGTTCCCTTCGCCGAGATCGGCGAGATCACCGGCCGCGAGCCCGACGCCGCCCGTCAGCTCGCCAGTCGGGCGAGGCGACGGGTGCGCGGCTCAACTCCGCCCACCGACACCGACGTCGCCGAGCAGCGGCGGGTCGTCGACGCCTTCCTGGCGGCGGCGCGCGCGGGCGACTTCGAGGCGCTGATGAACGTCCTCGACCCGGACGTTGTCCTTCGGGTCCACACAATGGAGGGCGACCCGCGGGCGGAGGTGCTCGCGGCGAGCGGCTCCGAGCAGGTCGTGGAGCGGATCCTCACGCAGGGCCGACAGTTCGCCCCCCTGCTGCGCCCCGCCATGGTCAACGGCGCGCCGGGGACGGTTGCGGAGCGCGACGGCAAGATTCTCGGCGCAACGGCGTACACCGTCCGGAACGGCCGGATCGCGACGATGGACCTCGTGATCGATCCGGACCGATTCCGGGCATCGAACGACTAGTACGGCCAATTCGACCGGCGCCAGGCGCCCTACCTCAAGACAGGCCGCCAGTTCCGCTATCCGATTTCTCATCCTTGCGGGGCTGGCGGTCGTCGTCTCCGAGAACCGCCGCAAAGCTACTGCTCCGTAGGTAACGTACGGCCGTGCGATGGCCCTGAAGAAAATCGGCCTAGTCGCCCGCCAGACCTCGCCGTGGCTGCGGAGCATGCGCGACGAGCGCGACGACGCGGTCCAGCGCAAATACGGGATCGGTGGGATCGAGAGGGTGGTGGTGCTCTGCGCAGTGGCCGGCGTGCTTGCGTTCGAGGTCTGGTTCTTCTTCTTCGGCGGATCGTCGCTCCCCAACGGCTAGCGGCGTCTACTTGCTGTAGCTGACCAGGTCCTCGCGCTCGGCTTCGCCGGACACCGAGACCGCCACCACGGGCCCAACGCCCCTGGCGTAGAGCTTGTACTCGGAGATCGTGGGCTCGATCGGACTGGTGTCATCGGTCAGGATCGCGCCGGTGAAGTGACCGGCCGGCGCCTCGACCTGCTGATCCAGCGCGAGCACCTCGCTCCGATCCTCGGCGTGCCCGGCGTAGTACTCCTCCCGATAGGTCAAGCCCACCGAGGGGTGCGCGGGCATCGCGATGCCAGCATCGGCGCCGTCCCGCCCGGCCTCGAAGGAGCCGCTCGTATCCCGCTTGCCGTTCTGGATGGAGGCGGTGTCCTCACCGAAGTACCAGACGTTGCCCTCGGAGTCCTGCGCGTACCAGTCGTCCGTGATCTCGCTGGCCTTCCCGTGGTCGTACACCACATCGTGGACCACCCGGGCCGTGATGCCGTCGGCGATCAGCTTGGTGCGATTCTCGACCGTGATCACCTCGTGGAGCAGCTCGCCCTCCGGATTCGTCACTCGGACCTCCCAGCGAGCGCCTACGGGCATCGGCCAATAGGGATTGTCGATCTGCGTCGAGAAGTCGGCCGGATTCAAATTGGACGGCTCGCTCGACTGCGGAAGCGTGCCGGTTCCCGATTGCGCCGTAGAAGACTCGCCGGAGGAGCCGCCGCAGGCGACGAGCAGCGCGGGGAGCAGCGCGGCCGTGACCGCAACTGCCCCCACGCGCGCTCTTGCACCGGAGACCATGGATCTAGTTGCCGGTGTCGCCGCTGTTCTCGCTGTCACCCTCGACGACCACCAGCTGATAGTTCTGGTCGAGGCGGACGTCGACGGTCTGGCCGTCGGGCTTGGTGACCTCGACCTCCCAGGTGGCGCCGTTCTCCGAGTCGCGCTCGACGGAGTTGGCGTGACCACCATGGGTGATCTTCAGAGCTGCCGCGGTGGCCTGGTCCGCGCCGGGACCGGTGGCGCCGCCCTCGCCGTCATTGCTGGTCGCGATCGCGGTGCCCGCGCCACCCGCCGCGAGGGCGAGGACCGAGCCTCCGACGATCATGGCCTTGCGTGATAGGTGCATCGGTGCCTTCTCCTTTTCCTCCCAGGTTGACTATTGCCGCCGCTTTGTAGTTCCGGTCGATGAATACGGCGTGAAAGGCGATCGTGGGCTAGGCTCGATTGGCGGGCAGCTCGATCCAGACGTCGGCCCCCCTGCCATCTCGGTTGGCCGCGTGGGCGCTGCCGCGGTGAGCCCGAGCGATCGCCTCGACGATCGCCAGGCCGAGCCCCGTCCCGTCGCCGCCGCGCGAGGGATCGCCGCGGCTGAAGCGCTCGAACGCCCGCCCCACAAAGCCCGGGGCGAACCCCGGGCCGTGGTCCTCGACGTGAATCGCCACCTCGCCGTCGTCCTCGCGTACCCGGATGGTGATCTGCCCTCCCCCGTGCTCGATCGCGTTCTCGACCAGGTTCGTCAACGCCTGCTCGAGGCGGAGCCGATCGCCCTCCACCGTCAGCCCGTTGGCCGGCTCGATCACCAGCGCGCGCTTGGCCTCGGTCATGCGGGCCGAGAAGCGCTCGCGCAGGTCGCCGAACAGGTCGGCTACTCCCACCCGCCTCAGGTCCAGCGCCAGCTTTCCCTCCGCCGAGCGGGCGAGGACCAACAGGTCCTCGGCCAGCCGGCTCAGCCGGTCGACCTCGACGATCGCGGACGAGATCGCAGCCCGCATCTCCTCCGGCGTCTTGGCGTAGCGGAGCGCGAGCTCGAGCTCGGTCTTGTGCATCGCCAGCGGGGTGCGGAGCTCGTGGCTGGCATCGTCTACGAAGGCGCGCTCGCGCTCGATGGCGGCCTCGAGCCGGCCCAGCATCTGGTTGAGCGTCTCTCCCAGTCTGCGGATCTCGTCGTCCGCCTCGGGCAGCGGCAGCCGCTGCTCCGGCTCGGCCGCAGAGATGGCGGCCGCGCGCCGGCGCATCGCCTCGACCGGCCGCAGCGCGCGACCCGCGACCGCATAGCCCGCCACCGACGCGAGCAGGAGGGCGACGGGGATCCCGATGAGCAGAAGTGTCCTCAGGTTGCCGAGCGACTCGTTGCGGTCGTCGAGGGAGGCGGCCGTGACGACGACGAAGGTCTCGCCATGAGGCCCCGTCGTAGGTCGCGCCAGGAGCCTTGCCTCGCCGGTGATGCTGCGGAC
>DATDKQ010000340.1:0-2136 GCA_036519915.1 Solirubrobacterales bacterium
TCGGTGGTGCCGGCGCTGCGCAAGCAGCCGGAGCTGGCGGAGGAGTGGGAGCCGCGAATCCTGTCCGACGTCTACGACCCACGGCAGATCCCAGCCGCCGAGAAAGAGGGCTCCCTGTTCGGGATGGGGATGACCGAGAAGCAGGGCGGCTCCGACGTCCGCGCCAACACCACCGTCGGCCGGCCGATCAACGGCGGCGGGCCCGGCGCCGAGTACGAGCTCACCGGCCACAAGTGGTTCTTCTCCGCGCCGCAGTGCGACGCGTTCCTCGTCCTGGCCAAGGCGGAGGGCGGGGTCTCCTGCTTCCTGATGCCGCGCCGCCTGCCCGACGGCGAGCTCAACCGGTTCCGCCTGCAGCGGCTCAAGGACAAGCTCGGCAACCGCTCCAACGCCTCCTCCGAGATCGAGTTCGACGGCACCTTGGCGCGCCTCGTCGGCGAGGAGGGCGCGGGCGTCCGCACCATCATCGAGATGGTCAATCACACCCGGCTCGATTGCGCCTCGGGCAGCGCCACCGGAATGCGCCAAGGCGTCGCCCAGGCGATCAACCACACGGACCATCGCTCGACCTTCGGCAGGCTCCTGGTCGATGCGCCCCTGATGCAGAACGTGCTCGCCGACCTGGCGGTCGAGTCGGAGGCGGCGACGATCTCCTCGCTCCGCCTCGCGCGCGCGTACGACGAGGCGATCGCCGGCGACGACGAGGCGCAGGCCTTCAAGCGCATCGCCAACGCCGTGCTCAAGTACTGGATCTGCAAGCGCGGCCCGTCTCACGCGGTCGAGTGCCTCGAGTGCCTGGGGGGCAACGGCTACGTCGAGGAGTCGGGAATGCCCCGCCTCTATCGCGAGACTCCTCTCGCCTCGATCTGGGAGGGCTCGGGGAACGTGCAGTGCCTCGACGTGCTGCGCGCGATGGTCAAGAACCCCGACTCGGTCGAGGCATTCGCGAACGAGGTCGGCGAGGGCGCTGTGCTCGAGCCGCGGCTCGACCGCTTCGCCGCCAAGCTGCGCGACGACCTCCAGACCGACCCCTCCTCGCTCGAGTCGAGGGCCCGCGCCCTGGTGGAGCGGATGGCGCTCGCCATCCAGGGATCGCTGCTGGTCCGCTTCGGCGACGAGGCCGTGGCGGAGGCGTTCTGCACCTCGCGGCTCGAGGGCGACTGGGGTCATGCCTTCGGGACGCTGCCCGCGGGGACCGACTTCGTGCGGATCATCGACCGCCACCGCGCGATCTGACGCTGCTCGGCGCTTTCCCCACCTACGGGGGCCGGAAAAGGGCCACAGCTCTCTGTGACGTCTGGGGCTAGCGCCGCGCGGGTCCTGCTCTAGGCTGAGACCCATGTGCAGAAACATCAGACAACTCCACAACTTCGATCCACCCGCGAACGAGGAGGAGATCCACGACGCGGCGCTTCAGTTCGTCCGCAAGATCAGCGGCTCCAGCAAGCCGTCGCAGGCGAACACCGAGGCGTTCGAGATGGCCGTCGACGAGGTGGCCGCCGCGACGCGGAAGCTGCTCGACTCGCTGGTGACGAACGCCCCTCCGAAGAACCGTGAGGAAGAAGCGGCCAAGCGGCGGGCGAAGTACGAAGAACGCTTCGCGGCCTAACTGCGAGGGTGCTCCGAGGCTTAGGCCGAGGAGCAACCCGTAAGCCAGTTGTCGTCGAGCTTGCCGATCACGGCCTCGCTGAGCCGGATCGCGTCGGCCACTGTGTCGTAGTCGACGTTCTCGGGGAGGTCCGTCCTCCAGTGGTAGTTCGAGGGGTTCTTCCACCGGTTGCAGGAGGCGACCGAGACGCACTGGTAGCCGGCCGCCAGAGGGAAGATCCCGTCGGTCGCGTTCCGCAGCCGCAGGTTCGGGAAGAGGTCGATGTCGAGCTGATGGGCGGTTGAGTCGAGCAGGTCGAGGGACTCCGCCGGGTACTCCCGGAGCTTCAGCATCCCCTCGCCCCGCAGAACCAGCAGGCGGGGGGAGCCGAGGGTGTCGAGGCAGAGAAAGAAGGTCCGGTCGACCGGGAGCTCGGACGCGTGCCGCTCCATGAACAGGCCCATCCCCTCGCAGAGCGCCTCCTCGGAGGTGGAGAGGAACAACACCCTCGTGTTCTCCGGCGGATGCTCCGAGAGCGCCCTCGCGAT
>DATDKQ010000341.1:0-3312 GCA_036519915.1 Solirubrobacterales bacterium
TTCATTGGTGTCCGACTGGCCCTTCCAACACTGCGCGTAGCGCGCCGATGAGTGTCACCGTGGGACGCCCGCAGTGAGATCCCCCGTTTCCGTACCGGCCGGGTTGGTATCCGCACCCGGAAAGGCGCACGGCCGCCCTGAGGAAACTGTGGGCCGCGGTAGCTAGGGGAAGAATCCCTGCAAATGAAGGAATAGAAACGGCCCTCCGAAGAGGGCCGCTTCTGGGGTACTACAGGGAGGAGAGATATGTTTGCTGCTGTGTTGTCTGTGGGAGGTAGCCGGTACTCAGGTTCCGAGCGGACGACTGAACCGCGTTGAGGCGATCAGCGCCATGTGCGCGGAGCCGAACCCGGCCAAAAAGACTGTTGCGATGTAGTCGCCCCCGATTCCGGCCAGCACTGCGGCCGCGATGGTCGCGCCGGCCAGTGTGTAGTCGAGTCCGGCGTGGGCGCTCAGCGGCACATTCCCGCGAGTGCTGTCGCCGTACACGGAGGTCGCGAGACCGATCAGCAGGACGCCGAGCGCGATGCTGAGAGCGCCCGCCAGGTAGTCGAAGCCCAGCGCGAAGGGCGCCACGATCAGCAGCGGCGCGGCCAGCACCTCGAGGGCGGCGTGGACGTTGATCGGTATCGCTCTGAAGAGACTCATCGCGAAAACCAGGGTACGAACGTATGTGCGATTCGTGTGTGAGGGCGATCACAGTCGAAGCTGCGACCGGATTGCCGCTCCGGGCGGAGCGGCGCTTGTACGGTTCGCCGCGTGACCCGTCGTCGCGCCGACACGCTGCTCGCCGAGCGCGGCCTCGCGCCGTCGCGGACCGCAGCCGCCGCGACCGTCCGCGCCGGGAGGGTGCGCCTCGCGAAGGACGGATCCACGATCGACAAGCCGAGCGAGCTGGTCCCGGAGGGCGCCGAGCTGCTGGTCGAAGAGGGGGACGAGTTCGTCTCGCGAGGCGGGATCAAGCTCAACAATGCCCTCAATGAGCTTTCCGTCGCGGTCGAAGATCGTCTGGCACTGGACGTCGGCGCCTCGACCGGGGGGTTCACGGATTGCCTGCTCCAGCGCGGCGCGCGGATAGTCATCGCGGTCGATGTCGGCTACGGGCAGCTCGACTGGAGCCTGCGTCAGGACTCTCGCGTTCTCGTCATGGAGCGGCTCAATGCCAGGTACCTGGGCGATTCGTTCCTGCCCTTTCGGCCCGAGCTGATCACGGTGGACGTCTCCTTCATCTCTCTGGCGATGCTGATTCCTTCGATCGTCAACACCGCGGCCGATGAGTTCGACCTGCTGGGCCTCGTCAAGCCACAGTTCGAGCTCGGGAAGGAGAAGGTGGGGAAGGGGGGCGTCGTCCGCGATGCCGGCGACCGCCGCGACGCGATCCGCCGGGTGGCCGAGGCCGCGCAGCAGGCGGGGCTGGTCGTCCGCGGGCTGGCCTCGTCCGGGCTGCCGGGGCCGAAGGGGAACCGCGAGACCTTCGTCTGGGCCGCGCGCAGGGGGGATGCGATCGACCTCGATGCCGCACTTACGGAGGTCGAGCCGTGACCGAGACGGTGAAGCGCGTAATGCTGATCACGCCCGTGCATCCGGAGCGCGCGGCCGAGGCGGTCGCCACCGCGGCCGAGGCGGCGACGGCGGCGGGCGTGGAGCTCGTCTCGACCGCTGACGAGCAGGAGAAGCACGTCGTGGCCGCGGCGCACATCGAGCAGGTGGCCGACGGAGAGCAACCCGACGTTTGCATGGTGCTCGGCGGAGATGGCAGCATCCTCTACGCGCTCCGTCACTTCGCCCACACGGGCGTTCCCGTCTTCGGCATCAACTTCGGCACGATCGGCTTCCTGGCTGCCGTCGAGCGCGCCGATCTCGCGAGTGGTCTCGAGCGCGTGTTCAGCGGCGACTTCGAGGTGATGGACATGCCCGCGCTAACGGTGGACCTGCCCATTGACCATCGGGCGGCCCTCAACGACGTCAGCTTCCTGCGTCAGCCGCGCGGCCGGGTCGCCGAGCTCTCCTACACGATCGGCGATGAGGAGGTCGGCAACGTCCGCTGCGACGGGCTCGTCGCCGCGACCCCGGCCGGGTCGACGGGCTACAACCTCGCCAACAACGGCCCGATCCTGGCCTGGGGCGTGAAGGGCTATGTGGTCAGCTTCATCGCCCCTCACACGCTCGCCGCGCGGGCACTCGTGGTCGCGCCCGACGACACGCTCATCGTGCGCAACGCCGCCGGCCGGGAGGCGGTCGAGATCTCGCTGGACGGCGCGCCCGCCGGGAAGCTCGAGGCGGGCGCGGAGCTCGAGATGCACTTCGAGGAATCGGTCAGCAAGCTGGCACAGCTGCCGGGCACGAACTTCTACCACCGCATCCGCGAGAAGTTCGGGAAGCTCGCCTAGCTAGTCTCCGGGCATGGAGCGCAAGTGGTGGAGCCTGCTCGCGGTCTGTCTGGCGACGTTCATGTTGCTGCTCGACATCACCGTCGTCAACGTCGCGCTCCCCGATATCCAGAAGGAACTCAACACCGACCTCACCGGGCTCCAGTGGGTCGTCGACGCGTACACGCTGACCCTCGCCGCCTTCACACTGACCATGGGCGCGCTCGCCGACCGCTTCGGCCGCCGCCGGCTGTTCGTGATCGGGGTCGGGCTCTTCACCCTCGCTTCGCTGCTATGCGGGCTGGCGACCAACGCCACCTTCCTGCATCTGGCGCGCGGACTGCAGGGAATCGGGGGCGCGGCGATGTTCGCGACCTCGCTGGCCCTGATCGCCCAGGAGTTCCAGGGTCCCGAGCGCGGCACGGCGATCGCCGCCTGGGGCGCGACGATCGGCGGCGCGGTCGCGGTCGGGCCGCTGGTCGGTGGGGCGCTGACCGACGGGTTCGGCTGGGAGTGGATCTTCTTCGTCAACGTCCCGATCGGGGTCGGCACAGTGATCCTCGCCCAGACCCAGGCAGGCGAGTCGCGGGATCCCGATGCCAAGCGCCTCGACTGGGCCGGCCTGATCACCTTCTCGCTCGGCCTCTTCGCTCTGATCTTCGGCCTGCTGCGCGGCAACGCCGAGGGCTGGGGCAGCGCGCAGATCGTCGGCTCCCTGGTCGGCGCGGCGGTCTTGCTGGTGGCGTTCGTGATTTTCGAGTGGCGCCAGGACAATGCGATGTTCGACCTCAGCCTGTTCCGCAAGCCCGCCTTCTCGGGCGTCTCCTACGGCACCTTCGCGATCGGCGCCGGGATGTTCGCGATGTTCCTCTACATCACGATCTACATGCAGAGCGTGATCGGGATGACGCCGCTCGAGGCCGGCGTCCGCTTCCTGCCGCTG
>DATDKQ010000342.1:0-2005 GCA_036519915.1 Solirubrobacterales bacterium
GCCGGGAACTTGCGCAGGCCCTCCTCGAGCGCGGCGCTGCGCTCGGCGGTCGCCTGGCCCGAGATCGCGGCGTTGCGGAAGAAGCCGGTGACGTGCGTGCGGTTGCGGGCCAGCGGCTCCAGCACCCGGTCGCCGTTGCTCGCCAGGCTGGCGAGCTGCTGGTTCTGCTGGGCGAGGATCGCGAGCACCCGATCCGTCTGCCGGAGCGCCGGGTTCGCGCGGTCGATGACCTCGCCGAGGTCCTGGCCGCGGCCCGCGAGGCCGGCGCCGAGGTCGTTGAGGATGATCCGGAAGCGGTCGCGGTAGGGCAGCCGCTGGATGTTCTGGATCAGATCGAGGTCGACGGTCTTGCCGTTGTTCTCGAGCGGCAGCAGGTACTGGCCCGATCCCGGCTGGTCGTCGCCGATCTGCTGGAGCGGCGGCGGGGGCGGCGTGCCCGGCGCACGCGGCTGCGTGGGCGTGCAGTCGACGTACTTCTCGCCGATCAGGGACTGTGGGCGGATCAGGCAGCTGGCGTCGGCGCGGAAGTCCTTGAAGCCGGAGTCGGTGATCTTCATGACCACGACCGCCTTGCCCGGCACGGCGTGCGGGCCGCCCTCGTCGCTCGCGATCTCGTCGTTGCCGGTGACATCGACCGACTCGACAGTGCCGACGGTTGCGCCCGCGACCCGGACCTCCTCGCCGTTCACGACGAAGGAGCCGTTGTCGAAGATACCCCTGACCTTGTAGTCGCCGCTCGTGCCGTCGGAGCCGATCGCGGGCAGCGCGATCAGCATCGCCGCGACGAGCAGGCCCAGCGCTATCAGAGCGATGCGCCTCATGGTCCTGGCACGACGTCTGTCGAGTCACAGGACGATGGCGGCGCGGGCGGCGTGCCGGTGGGAGCGCCGACCGGCGGTCCGGGGAACGCCGGGGCGAAGAACGGGTTGCTGCCCGGGATCGGCGTGGAGGAGCCGCCCGGGCAACGGAGGAAGATGCCGCGGGTGGTGCCGGCCGGGTAGTCGTTGAAGACGTTCGCGGCGTCCTGGGGCAGGAGGGTGCAGGTGCTCCCCGACACGGTCTTGCAGCCGGCCGGCGTATTGGCTGAGAAGACGCCGAGGCCGAAGGGCGCCACGCGCAGGTAGTGGGCGTCGGCGTCGTAGTAGCCCGCGACCTGGTTTAGGTGGGCGACGCCTGCCAACAGGTCGGGCACGTAGGGACGCAGGAATTGCAGGTTGTCCTGGGAGACCTGCATCGCCTGCACGGTGATCGGGATCGCCTCGGCCGCACGGTTCTGGAGTGGCGGGAAGAAGCCCGTCGCGTCGGCGAGGTCGTTCTGCTTGCCCTTCAGGTTGACCGCGCGGGCGAGATCGCGGAAGACGGGGACCGACCTGGCCGTGACCGGCTTCAGGTCGCGGAGGAATCTCGGCAGGGTCTTCGTCGCGGGCTTCGTGGCGTTGACCAGCACGTCGAGGTCATCGAGAGCCGGGCGGAGGTTGTGGAAGGTGGTGTTCGCCTGGCGGAGGGCAGGCGGCAGCGCCACGAGCGCCTGGTCGAAGGAGCGGTTCTGCGCCGCGATCGCGCCGAGGGCCTCGTTGCCGTTCTGGGTGAGGGCCGAGAGGTCCGCCCGGCGCTCGGCCACCGCGGAGACCACGTCGGCTCCGCTGACGATGAAGTTCGTCAGGTTGCCCTGGTCGCGGTCGAGCTCCTGGAGCAGGCGGTCCGTGGCGACCAGCGACGGGCTCAGGTACTTGTAGGTCCGGTTGGCCTCGGGGCCCTTGCCGGCGTAGACCGTGGCGGAGCCCTGAATGATGTTGCGGAGGGCCTGGCGCTCCCGGCCGCGCAGCGTGTTGAAGAGCTGGTCGAGGTCGACCGGGGAGGTCGTATCGACCTGGGTGATCGTCGCGTCGTTCCCCAGCTCGGGTGTGTTGTCCGGACCGGGCTGGATCGAGACATAGCGGTTGGCGATCCCCGAGAGGGAGGTCGCGCGGATGATCGCGGAGGTGCCTTCGTGGAGGGGACGGTC